>JAFQPT010000109.1 GCA_017411665.1 Oscillospiraceae bacterium
ATCGGAATCCATTCTGCCTTTGTACCCCGAAACCAAAGAGGGTGCATTGGCATTTGCGGAAATCGCGGATACCGTAGGCGACAAATGGCTGGAGAAGAAAATCCGTCTGTATAACCGTTTCCCCAATCCCCTGCTTGCCATTCACATCGCCAACCGACTGTGCAGAAAAAAGAGCATTCCCGCGTACGACCACATCTTCACCCGCGTCTGCAATGCATCCGCCCGTTACGCATCCCGCGATTTCGGTGCAGATAAGAACGTAAAGATATCTGCCGAACGGGAAAAGGTCACCGCAGCACTGCACGCGGAAGGCTTTACAGGCACCTATCCCTTATTCCGCAAGGCAGGCATGGAAGTACTGGCCGCGGAAGAGCACCCCTTTACCATTCTGGAAACCGACGAATACCGCTTCCGCATCCGCTTCATGGTATCGGAATACCCCAAAAACGAACAGCCTTCAGGTGTCTGCAGTGGTTTCTTCAGCGGAAGAGGTCATAAAGGAAGGATTTACGCCCCCGAGAAGCATTCACAGACCAAAACATCCCTATAAATTCCATTTTGGACTTTCACAAGAAAAACAGAAAACGGAGGAAAGATTATGGAACATCTCGCTGCCGCCAAAAAACAATTTTCCATACTGGGTCTGGGCATTTTTGCCTTTCTCGGTATTGGCACGTTGATTCAGCTTCTGCTGATTGCGGTCATAAATACATTTCTGCCGCAGTGGCTGGAGTATCCCTGGAGTTTTTGGATTGTCACCTTCGCTCCGATTTATCTGATTGCCTTTCCCCTAAGCCTGCTGATTCTGCGCAAGGCACCGCCCAAAGCATTGCCCCGACGCAGTCTCAAGCCTCGCGAAATCCTGATTCTCGCTATGATTTCTGTCTTCATGATGTACGCAGGCAATCTCTTTGGCACAGTCATCACCACTCTGCTGCAGGCAGTATCCGGTCAGTCCATCGGCAACCCCATTTTAAGCTACGCCATGGACACCGCCTTTCTCCCCAAGATACTCTTTCTGGCGATTCTCGCCCCTGTGATTGAGGAATACGTATTCCGCAAGCAGCTGATTGACCGTATGCACCCCTACGGTGAAAAAACAGCCGTCATCGTTTCGGCACTGATGTTCGGCTTGTTCCATGGAAATCTGGCACAGCTGTTCTATGCATTTACACTGGGTCTGGTATTCGGTTTCGTCTATCTGAAAACAGGGAAGCTGCGCTACAGCATCGGGCTGCATATGCTCATCAACTGCATGGGCAGTGTAGTTGCACCGCTGTTTCTGGAGAAAATCCCCCTTATGGATACCGCAGCACCCACACCGGTCACCCCATGGACGATCGCCTTTTCCGTATACACCTTCCTTCTGCTCGGGTCTGTGATTGCGGGGCTCATCCTGTTCATCCGCCATCGCAAGGTCACCTTCTCGGAAGCCGAATCGGAACTTCCCAAGAATCACCGTTTCCGTACAATTTATTTGAACGCAGGCATGCTGCTGTTTCTGCTGGGCTGTTTTGCAATGATTGCACTCAACTCCATTCTGGCATAAAAAAAATCCGTATGACGTTTGTCATACGGATTTTTCTTATCCAAATCTTCGGGCATATCCGCATTTGCGGCACAGCTCCTCCGTGGCCCTGCGCTGCTTGAAGCCTTTCCGCATGGCATCGGCGCGATCGCTGTTCAGCACAGCTTCCAGGTCATCGGTGAAGAGATTCCCCAGTGCAATGACGCCCTCTCTGTCCAGACAGCAGGGAATCACTCTGCCGTCACATAATACGCCGAAATGGTCTTTCAGCCCATAGCAGAACACACTGTCACCGCCGTCCTCGCAGGCCATATCAGGCCATGTAAAGCGGTCACCGAACTCTAAATGGAGCTTGTTCTTGATGCGGTAGCCTCTGCCGCCCTTCTTCCATTCCCCTTCCAGATGTTCACGGAAAAACTCCTCGGTGTCGATGTTACGTCCCTCATCGCAGCCTTGATTCCAAAGACGCAGCACTGTCAGCACCCCTGCCTCGCTTGCCTCTCGGGCAAAATCGGCACAGTCGGTGAGATATCGGATATAGTCCTCATATTCCCCGTCCTCAAAGCTGTGAACGGAAATATTTACCTTATAGACATTGGCGTCAATGAGTTCCTTTCCTCTCGTCTTGAGCAAAGTACCGTTGGTGGTCACTGCGGGCTTGAACCCCAGCTCACGGGCATAGCGGATAAAATCGGGCAGCAAGGGGTGAGTCAAGGGTTCGCCCATAATATGAAAATACAGATATTCCGTCACACTGCGGATTTTGCGTGCAGCAATTTGGAACTCCTCCATGGTCATGCGACGCAGAGGACGTACCGTCCCCGGACAGAAGGAACAGCTGCGGTTGCAGATATTCGTGATTTCCAGATAAGCTCTTGCGTACATTTTGCACCTCGCTAAAATAATGCAATATTATAACACAGTTTCTCAAGAATTGCGAAAATATTTTCGCGAATTCCAATCGTGACAAAAATAACAGGTTAAAATCCTTGAACTTTAACATGGTTTATGTCATAATAACAGAGTTTTTATAGAATCTTAACACGAGGTGTTTTTATGAACGAAAAACGTTCCAGTTTTTCCAGTCGCATCGGGTTTGTTCTGGCGGCTGCAGGCTCTGCAGTCGGTCTGGGCAACATCTGGCGATTCCCCTATCTGGCTGCCAAATACGGCGGCGGTATTTTCCTGTTTGTCTATCTGATTCTGGTGCTTACCTTCGGCTTCACACTGATGATTACCGAAATTTCCATTGGCCGCAGAACCAGACTCAGCTGTGTGGAAGCCTTTGGCAAGCTCAACGGCAGGTTCCGTTTTCTCGGCCCTCTGACCTCTGCAATCCCCATTCTGATTGTCCCCTACTACTGCGTCATCGGTGGTTGGGTCGTCAAATACATGGCGGAATTCTTCATGGGCAATGGTGCTGCGCTGGCAGGCGATGCATACTTCGGCAATTTCATTTCCGTAGCAGCAGGCGGATTTTTGAACAATCCCATGCCTTGGTTTGTGGGGTATGTTCTGCTGAACGCTGTGATTCTGCTGATGGGTGTCAACAAGGGCATTGAAAGCATGAGCAAGTTCATGATGCCTCTGCTGGTAATTCTGGCAGTTGTCATTTCCATTTACTCTCTGACTCTGCCCGGTGCTATGGAAGGTCTGAAGTTCTATCTGCTGCCCGACTTCTCCAAGCTGAGCATTTCCACCATTCTGGGTGCAATGGGTCAGATGTTCTACTCCATGTCTCTGGCAATGGGTATTATGATTACCTACGGCTCCTACATGAAGGACGATGACAATCTGGAATCCTCCGTGACCCAGATTCAGATTTTCGACACCGGCATCGCGATGCTGGCAGGTCTGATGATTATCCCCAGCGTAGTCGCCTTCAACGGCGGCAATGCCGACGGCATCTCCGCAGGCCCCGGTCTGATGTTCGGCGTACTGCCCAAGGTCTTCGAAACCATGGGCGGAGGCAACTTTCTGGGTGCAGCCTTCTTCGTACTGGTGTTCTTTGCAGCGCTGACCAGCTCCATCTCTCTGCTGGAAACCTTCGTATCCATCGTACAGGACAGATTCCACACCACCAGAAACGCTACTATTATCGGCGCAACCGTGTTCACCGTTCTGGTCGGTACCCTCAGCTGTCTGGGCTACGGTCCTCTCAGCGGTGTCACCGTACTGGGCATGGCATTCCTGGACTTCTTCGATTTCTTCACCAACTCCATCCTGATGCCCATCACAGCACTGCTGACCTGTGTACTGATCGGCTATGTAGTCGGTCCTCAGTTTGTGGCAGAGGAAGTCACCAAGGCGGGACACACCTTCTCCCGCGAAAAGCTGTACAACGTCATGATCCGCTACGTTGCACCCGTGTTGCTGGCTGTGATTTTGATTGGCGAAATCGCAAAGTACTTTGGCTTCATCACCATCTAAAAACAGACAATAAACATCCACCGGCAAAGCCGGTGGTTTTTCATATGCGGGCAAAGCCCTCTGTTCCTCGCGGGACACGTGAACGCGTAAGTAC
>JAFQPT010000110.1 GCA_017411665.1 Oscillospiraceae bacterium
GCCGTCGCCGAAGTAGTGGCTGGTGCCTGCCTGCAATGCCTTGCGGTCATGCATCATGCATTCTACGGTGTAGGTTTCTTCTGCGCCGTTGAACTTTTCCTTGTCGGTTTTGCGGCCCTTGACTACGGGCATTGCCAGCCAGTTTTCCATGAAGTCAGCATAGATGTTCAGCATCTGCATGGTTTCTTCACGTGCTTCCTCTTCGGTAGCGTGAATGGTGTGGCCTTCCTGCCACAGGAATTCACGGTGACGCAGGAAGGGACGGCTGGTCTTTTCCCAACGCAGTACGCTGCACCACTGGTTGTACTTCTTGGGCAGGTCTCTGTGGGACTGTACGATGTTTGCGAAGTGTTCGCAGAATACGGTTTCGGAAGTGGGACGGATGCAGTAGCGTTCTTCCAGCTTTTCGCTGCCGCCGTAGGTGACCCATGCACATTCGGGTGCAAAGCCTTCGACGTGGTCCTTTTCCTTCTGCAGCAGAGATTCGGGAATCAGCATGGGCATCATCACATTTTCGTGACCGGTAGCCTTGAACATGCCGTCCAAAGTCTTCTGAATATTTTCCCAGATTGCGTAGCCATAGGGGCGGTAAATGAACATGCCCTTGATGGAGGAGTAGTCAATCAGCTCAGCCTTTTTGCATACGTCGGTATACCACTGGGTAAAGTCAACCTCCATATCGGTGATTTGTTCTACTTTCTTTTCTTTCGCCATAAAAAACGCGACCTTTCTATATGATAATCAAACAAGTGATGGGTTACATTAAATAGGTAATAGTTACACTATTATAACTGTAATATTGTATCTGCAAGGCCGGATAATGTCAAGTGCATTTGCGGTGAAGGCGGTGGCATCGGCAGGTGTTTTGCTGGAAACAGGGGCTGAAGAAATGTGGAAAAGTGTGCCGCAGAATTCGGTTTCGGTGGGGAGAAAATGGAAAAAACACCCCGGAATTGTAAACAATGTGGAAAATTTCCTTAAAAAATCGGCGAAAATCGACTCTGTTCATCGTTTTTTCATTGACCAAATGTAGAATTTCATTTATACTTATGCACAAGTGTGACATACTAAAAGGCATTTTTGCCGGGAGGTATTTTATGACTCGTCAAGAAGCATATGTTGCCGAGCTTGGTCAGCTGTTGTTTTATATGACCCCCTGGGACAAAGCAGAGGCACTGAAAAATGTAAATATAATGTTCGCAGAGACGGACAATGAGGCAGAGCTGCTCAATGAGCTGGGCACTCCCATGAAGCTGGCCGTTACGCTGCATCGCAGCTATGAGCCCACTCCCGAGCCCACTCCCGAAGAGCTGGCTGCCCGTGAGGCTGCGGAAGCCGCTGCGCTGGCGGCTGAGGAAGAAGCAGTCGAAGCAGAGGAAACCGAGGAAGAAGCTGCGGAAGCAGAAGCAGAGGAAACCGAGGAAGAGATTGCGGAAGTAGAAGCAGAGGAAACCGAGGAAGAGACTGCGGAAGCAGAAGCAGAAGAAACCGAGGAAGAGACTGCGGAAGCAGAAGCAGAAGAAACCGAGGAAGAGACTGCGGAAGCAGAAGCAGAAGAA
>JAFQPT010000008.1 GCA_017411665.1 Oscillospiraceae bacterium
AGAAAGCCTTCGAACGTCTTGGCGGAAACCGACTTTCTGTGACAGTTGCGGATGCTATGCTGGTCTGGCTGAAGGTCTATTCCTATGAGCAGCTGAAAATCGAAACGCTGGACGAGCTGATGAAAAGCCTGCAATCTGTATGGCAGGATGTGCGGATGCTCGGCAGAGAGGAACTGATTTCTGTCAGCACGGCACCGGAAAAAACGGAGGATGACAAGGGGTTGTTCGGACGCCTGCGCTCTGCCATATTTACCGGCCATCTGCGAGTTGCGATGTTCAATGAGCACACACCTGAGGTCAGCAACTGGGTCAAGGGTCATGTACAGGGAATCGAGCATGCGCAATCGGTCATGAAGGAAAAGATTTCCGTTCAAATCATCAACGGGGTCGGTACGGGAGACGGAGCGGTGAAAGCCATGGAGGAGTCAATCCGACAGGGCGTGCAGGTGTTGTTTGCAACAACAGCTCCTTTGATTGGAGCCTGTCGAAAAATTGCAGCAAAATATCCCGAAGTGCGTGTGTTGAATTGCAGCGTATCCATGCCGTATACAGGGGTACGGACCTATTACAGCCGCATTTATGAAGGGAAATTTTTGACCGGCGCCATTGCAGGGGCAATGTCCTCGACGGATACCATCGGATATATCGCCAGCTACCCGATTTTCGGGGTACCTGCGGCCATCAATGCCTTTGCACTCGGGGCGCAGATGACAAATCCACGGGCAAAAATCAAGCTGCTCTGGTCTTGTGTACCCGGTCAGCCGCTGCAGGAACTGGCGGAACATGGTGTGGAATACATTTCCACACTGGATATTCCCTCTGCTGACAGTGTTCGCGGAAAGCGAGGCATGTGCAGAGTGAATGAGGATGGTTCACTGCAGCTGCTGGCTTCTCCGTATTGGGACTGGGGAACATTTTATATCAAGCTGCTGGGCAGCATCATGAACGGCGGATGGGAACTGGCAGGCAAACACAGTCACACAGCGGTGAATTACTGGTGGGGATTGTCCGGAGGTGTCATTGGTATGAAATATGCACCGCAGCTGCCGGAAGGTATACGGAGTCTGGCACAGATTTTGCAGCGCGGCATAGCGGAAGGCTCGATCGAACCCTTCCACCGGATGATTCGCAGCAGAGACGGCGTACTGCGCAATGACGGAACTCGAGGGATGTCAGCGGAAGAAATTCTCCGAATGGATTGGCTGTGTGAGAATGTGGAAGGGGACATTCCCGATTTTGACTGTCTGCTTCCCGAGGCAAAGCCCATCGTGCGGATGCAGGGCATCTATCGGGACAGGATTCTGCCGGAACCGGAAGGGGTGCTGCTGTGAAGCTGTTGCTGATTGCCGATTGGGAAAATCCCGCACTCTGGGACTACTATCTGCCCGGGAAGCTGGATGGAATCGACCTGATCATTTCCTGCGGAGATCTGGATGCGGAGTATCTCAGCTTTCTTGTTACGATGGGAAGAGCGCCTGTACTGTATGTTCATGGCAATCATGACGGACGGTATGAGGTGAAGCCGCCGGAGGGCTGTGACTGTATTGAGGATGATCTTGTGGTTGTGAAGGGGCTGCGGATTCTCGGTCTGGGAGGCAGTATGCTGTATAGCGGCGGTGCCCATCAATATTCCGAACTGCAAATGACGCTGCGGGTGGCAAAGCTTTCATGGAAGCTGCTGCGCCACAAAGGGGTGGATATCGTAGTAACGCATGCACCTGTGCAAGGCTGCGGTGATGGAGCGGACTTGGCTCATCGGGGTTTCCGCTGCTTTCAGACACTCCTTGACCGTGTGCGGCCCCGATACTGGGTACATGGACACGTACATTTGAACTACGGCAGGAATCCGAGAATCTGCGTGCGGGGCAATACCACCGTTATCAATGCTTACGGCAGTTATATTCTGGAACTGTAAATGAAAACACCGTACCTCAATCATGAGGTACGGTGTTTTGCTTATCGGAATACATGTTTTTTCAGTCTGTCAAACGCTTCCTCCACTTGACTGAGGGGCAGTGCCAGATTCATACGGATGTGACAGGGACCGTGGAATTTTCGTCCATCCTGCCAGGCAACGCCGACATCCCAGCCGGCCTTCAATAGCGCGTCCAAAGTCCTTCCGTGGGCTTCACACCACTTGGTGCAGTCCAGAAACAGCATATAGGTGCCCTGCGGGCGGGAAACCTCTACACCATCGAAATGGGTGCGGATATAGTCACAGGCATATATTACATTGCCGCGGATGACCTCCCGCAGCTCATCCGCCCACTGTCGGCCTTCGTCGGAATAAGCGGCCAGCAAAGCGTGCATGCTCAGGACGTTCATGGAATTATAGTGAGACAGAGAACCTTCCTTGTCCATGCGGGCCTTCAGTCGTTTGTTGAATATAATGTGATAGCTGCCCACAAGACCTGCCAGATTGAAGGTCTTGGACGGCGCATAAAATGCGATGGTGCGATTGCGGGCATCGTCACTGACAGACTGTATGGGGATGTGTTTGTTTCCTTCCAGAATGATGTCAGACCAGATTTCGTCGCTGATGAGATATACATCGTGCTTTTTGCATAGAGCTGCCACAGCCTCCAACTCCCAACGTTCCCAGACTCTGCCCGTGGGGTTGTGAGGAGAGCAGAAAATCATGGTGTGGATGTTGTGTGTGACGATTTTCTCTTCCATGTCCGCGAAGTCCATGCGCCAGATGCCGTTTTCATCGGGAGTGAGAGGAGAGTGAATGATGTTGTAGCCGTTGTTTTTTAAACTGCCCGTAAAGCCTACGTAGGTAGGTGAATGCACAAGTACGCTGTCGCCTTTGGAGCAGAGAATGTTCATGGCGCTGACCACACCGCCCAGTACCCCGTTTTCATAACCGATGTGCTCTTTTTTCAGTCCGACTACGCCGTTGCGTTCGGTGTGCCAGTCGATGATGGAAGTGTAGTATTCCTCGGTGGGGGAGAAATAGCCGTAAATGTCATGCTCGGCACGCTTAATCATGGCGGCGGGAATGGCAGGGCAGGTGGCAAAGCTCATATCTGCCACCCACATGGGGATGATATCCCAGCCCTCCTTGGGTGCTTCGGGAGCACTGCCGCCGCTGCCCAATCCATCAACAGCGATGGAGTCACGGCCTGTGCGGTCGATGACGGTTGTGAAATCATATTTCATGGAAAATCACTCCTCGGAAATCTTTTTTGTATCATAGCACATTTTACGATATTTGGACAGCGGGATGGAAAAACGAACAGTGTGTATGGGAAAATAGTGAGAATGACGATTTTTAAACTGACTTTTAATGGGAAAACTACCGAAATGAAAGGTGTTTCGGTACAAAATTGGTGAATATGTTCAAAAGATTGCGTAAAATCATACATATCTGATAATTGACTTCTTTGAAAAAATATTATAGTCTAAGTGCATGTTTTTGCAAAACTTTTTGGTTTTGCAGAAAGGAGAGTTACAATGGAACAAAAAAGAGATAGTTTTGGAAGTAATCTTGGCTTCCTGTTTGCTGCAATCGGCTCTGCAGTCGGTCTGGGCAACATCTGGGGTTTCCCCTACAAAATGGGCCGCTCCGGCGGTTTCACCTTCCTGATCGTTTACCTGCTGCTGGGTATTTTCGTTGGCTTCGTCATTATGATGGGCGAACTTGCTATGGGTCGTAAGACCGGCAAGGGCACCATCGGCGCATACAGCGAACTGTCCAAGAAGTTCAAGTGGGTAGGCTGGCTGGCAGTATTTGCACCCTTCGTAATCATGAGCTTCTACTCTGTTCTGGGCGCATACTGCATCGAATATCTGGCGCTGAATCTGTCCAACCTGGCTTTTGCAGGTGCGGAAGTTAAGGCAGGCGCTGACCTGTTTGTAGCAATGCTCACCAACCCCTTCGGTGCGCTGATGTTTACCATTCTGTTTATGGTGATCTGCTACCTGATTAACCGCGGCGGCGTTTCCGGCGGCATTGAAAAGTTCAATGAAATCGGTATGCCCGCACTGTTTGTGATGCTGGTGATCATCATCATTCGTTCTCTGACTCTGGACGGTGCTGTTGAAGGTCTGAAGTTCATGTTCGTTCCCGGTTACGCTGTAGAAGGCGGCTTCATTGAAGAAGCACCCGGTCTGCTGACTGTTCTGGCAACTGCAGGCGGGCAGATGTTCTTCTCCCTGTCTCTGGCTATGGGCGTTATGATCACCTACGGCTCCTACCTGGATAAGAGCCAGAATCTGGTAAAGAACTCCTTGATTATCGTTGTTGCCGACACTATGGTTGCTCTGATGGCAGGTCTGGCAGTTATTCCCGCTGCTGTTGCTACCTACGGCCCCTCCGCTACTCTGAGCGGTCCTAAGCTGCTGTTCATCACCCTGCAGGACGTATTCCAGTCTATGGGTACTGTCGGTCCTCTGTTCGGTGTTGTATTCTACCTGCTGGTTCTGGTTGCTGCGATTTCTTCCGCAATTTCTCTGATCGAAGTTGTTGTTACCTTCTTTGCTGACCGTGCAGAAGAAAAGGGCAAGACTGCAAACCGCGGCAAGATTGTTCTGCTGGTTTGCCTGGCTATCATGGTGGAAGCTGCGATTGTTGCAGTTGACGGTCTGGGCGCAAACGGCATCTGGGTACCCTTCCAGAACAGCCTGGGCATCGTTGGCGAATTCAACGACTGCTGGCTGGACTTCATGGACTGCCTGTCCGAAGGCATTGCAATGCCTCTGGGCGCACTGCTGTTCAGCATTATGGTTGGCTGGGAACTCAAGCCCCAGACTCTGCTGGACGAACTGCACATCAGCGGTACCGACAAGCTGGACGGCTTCTTCAGCTTCTGCATGAAGTTTGTAGTACCCGTTGGTATGCTGCTGATTCTGATTGGCCAGATTGATACCTTCTTCCATCTGGGCATCTTCTAAAAATTTATAAAAAATTAATAGTTACAAAAAAAGAACACATTGCAAAATGTGTTCTTTTTTTGTAACATATAAGCGAGTTATGTTTATATATAAAAAAGAAGCTTTTTTCTGACGTGGAAGGTGAAAAAATGATTATTTCATGGTTGAGGAAAGCGTTTTAGCCGCACAGATTCGTTGATTTACCGAAATGTTACACAAAAATGATTAAGGTTTTTTTCAGTGTGCACACCGAGCGAAAGTGCTTTTAAGGTTGTAAATCAATATACAGGGTGATAAAATAGTG
>JAFQPT010000111.1 GCA_017411665.1 Oscillospiraceae bacterium
ATTAATAACCTAACAGAATGTATGTCTAAAGATTTGCGGTTATATAATCTGCGGATTGTTTGATTCTAAATTACCAGTTCATCGGTATAACCAAGCTCAGTAAGCCTATGGAAAGCATCCCAAACGTGTGAGGGGATATACTGTGGCAATTGATATCCCTTCTTTTCATAGACGTCTATGCGCTGAAAATCTCCGACAATGATACTAATGGCGGCGTGCTCACTCAAGCCTTGACGTGTGCAGCTGTCGATATATTCTTGGATAGACAATGAAGGGGAGGTGTAGGCTGCGTTGATTTCGGGCCAATACACACCCATGGCTGCCATCAAACGTCGTGCCATGAAAGGTTTATGGACACAGATGAGAGGTTGGAGAGCAAGGCCTTCAGCGTCCAGAATTTTGCGTGTGAAAAGAATGTTTTCGGCAGAATTGGTGGATTGGGTTTCTAACAAAATAGCGTCTGAGGGAACGCCATGAGCTATGGCAATGTCCGCAAAATGCTCAGCTTCGCATTTGGACCAACGCCCAAGTGTATTGCGACCCAAACCTCCGGTAAACAGAATCTTTGGAGCGTATTTGTTGTGATAAAGTTTGGCACAGTGAACGGCAATATCATCGTTAATGCAGCCAAATCCAATAATACACGCAGCAGGTTCAATATGCTGGTTCAGACACATATAGTTCCAGAGGATGTTTAAATTTTCATATACAATAGATTCCATAAGCATTTCCTTTGGTGTAGATTGATAGCATTAAGAGTTAAGAATCTAATATTATGGTATCGTTTTTGGGAAATAAGTCAATATTCGCAGAAACAAACGTATGAAAATTTCCTTTCTATATGGGTAAACTGATACCAGCGCTTTAAGTATAATTCTGTAATTCAGCCTTGTGGGTTTAGAAAAACTTAACATGGAGTAGAAATGATTTCTGTATTAAAAAATCCCACGGTTCTCGCATACCGTGGGATTTAGAAGAGAAGAGGAGGAACTTAAATTAAGTTACCTTTAAAAATAATATGTCGTACCGACAAGTCGGTTCGATCCATA
This sequence comes from Oscillospiraceae bacterium, assembly GCA_017411665.1. The sequence goes on from JAFQPT010000111.1 coordinate 1,050, forward strand.
AGAATAATGGAAGCTTCCTTGCCAATGTCTAATGTGCCTGCTCGGTCGTCAATGCCGATTGCACATGCGGGATTATAGGTGCATGCACGAACTGCATCTTCTGTAGGAATACCCATCTTCACGGCCTGTTTCAAACATCCCATCAGAGAAGTTACAGAGCCTGCAAGCGTTTCAGGATGGCCAACAATGGTTGCACGGTTACCATGAACTTCGATTTCCTGCCCCCCAAAGGGATACTGCCCATCAGGCATACCCGTAGCACGAAGAGAGTCGGAAATAATCACCATACGCTCTGCACCAAACAGACGGAAAGTAAAACGAACCATTGCATCGTGGATATGGATGCCGTCGCAAATCAGTTCTGCGCGGACACCTTCGCTGTCAACTGCAGCACCAATCACCCCAGGGGCACGGTGATGGATAGCAGGCATCCCGTTATACAGATGAGTTGCATGGGTTGCACCTGCAGCAAACGCTTCCATTGCAGTATCATAATCAGCAGTGGTGTGACCCACAGAAACAGTTACACCCAGCTCAGTTGCCTTCTTGATGAAGTCAATGCCACCGGGCTGTTCGGGGGCCATAGTAATCAATTTTACACAACCACCGGATGCCTCCTGCAAACGAGCCAACATATCTGCATCAGGATCGCGAAGATAGTCGGCATTTTGCGCACCTCGCTTTTCATAGGAAAGGAAAGGGCCTTCCAAGTGTGCACCAACAACCTCTGCGCCACTTGTGCTTTCTGCACGGTGCGCAGCGACATTTTTGCAGATTTCCATGAGGGTTTCTTCTGCCAGAGTCATGCTGGTAGGAGTAATGTAGGTGACACCTTCACTGAGTTCATAATCTGCAATACGCTGCAGACCATCGCGAGTAGCATCACTAAAATCCTCGCCCATTGCTCCATGGAAATGTACATCTACCAAACCGGGGATGACATAGCAGCTTGCTGCGTCTATAACAACATCATCATTGCTTGATTTGGAAATCAAAGAACCGTCAGTGTAAAGGTCACGCTGTACAAAACCTTCTTCAAGGTCAAAGACAAGACCGCCTTTGATAATCATACACGAACCTCCTTGTACTTACTTAGCAGCGGCCAGACTTGCAGCAGCCATAGACTGACCGACACGGCGGAATTTTTCGTCGGGCAGAGTCAAACGGATAGCTGCATTGACATCGGGGTATTCTTCTTCCAGAACCTTCTTGCAGGTATCCAGCAGCAGATCACCGCCCTTACCGCTCATTACACGACCCAACAGCAGAACGTACTTGAAGCCGTAGCAGTCATAGTA
>JAFQPT010000009.1 GCA_017411665.1 Oscillospiraceae bacterium
CCATCGAACCCTTTGAGTACTCCGAGCTGAAGCCCTTCTCCACTGCGTATATGCCCGGCTATCTGGCAGACAAGTATGATGTCAGTGCGGAAGAATGCTTTGAACGCGCAGACCTTCGCGCAAAGAAAACCGTGTCCTCCGCGCTGTTTACGGATGCGGCTATGGGCTACGAGGGCTGTATGGTAATAGACGAATACATCAATCTGAACCGTGGCAAGGTACATTATGCTCTGCTGCCTGTATGGATGTTGAGCACCGAATGGGAAGGCAAGCGCTATATGTTTGCGGTTAACGGTCAGACAGGTAAGACAGTCGGAGATCTGCCGATGAACAAGAAGAAGGTCGGCACGACCTTCGCGGCAATTGCGGGCGCATTGGCAGCCATTGGCTGTGCCATTGTGGCACTGCTGCTGTAAGGAGGCGATGACATGAAGAAAAGATTGTTTAGTATGCTTCTGTGTTTGCTGATTGCAGTTAGCCTTGCTACTCCCGCTTTTGGTGCGTATGAATACGGCAAGTATTACGATGAAACCGAAGAGCTTTGGACTGAAGGCTTGCAGGCAATGGGGGAAGATACCCTTGTTGCATTGTCTAGCGCACTGAACTTTGACATTCGTCTGGATGTGTTCACCTCTTTGGGTGATGGCGGTATTGTTGCAACCGCAGAATATGTCTTTGAAAATTACTACGGTGCCGATACCGATGACAACGGTGTGTCTCTGTCTATCTACGTGCTGGAAGACAGCACAGGCTGGGCGATGGAGCAGTGGTACATTCATGTTGCGGATCATACCGGCAAGTGGGATGGTCTGGACGATTATCTGTATGACTATGTGATTGACGGCTTCACCTTTGCTGCGTGGGAAGATGATCTTGCCCATGACTGCAAAAACGTAGAGCTCATCAGCGGCTTGTTGGCAGCTGGTGTTACCCAGTTTGCAGTGGATAACGGCATCCCCATGGGCGGTGCAGTTTCCAACAATACTCCCTCCGTAACTCCTGCGCCCGAAACCGAACCCGAAATCGATGCATCTCCCGTTGTTTCTGAGGCAGTTCTTGGGTTCGGAGAGGAAGGCAATGTTGTTGACCTGTCCGGCGTGCTGTCCATGAATCAGGATGCGGCTCTGGAAGAAATGATTTCCTCCATTGCAAATCCCTATCAGTGCGGCTGTTACATCGTAGTCACCGATAACCTGTACGAATACGGTGAGGATGCATCTGATGCGGTTATTAACCTGTACCATGGCAATAACCTTGGTGTCGGGGAAGGCAGAGACGGCATTTTGCTGCTGCTTGATCCCACAAACCGCAAGTTTGCATTCTTTGTCTACGGCGACAATGCGGAATACATTTTCAATGCCTACGGTCAGGAACTGCTGGAACAGGTATTTCTGGATGACTTCGGCAACAACCTGTGGTACGACGGTCTGGAAGACTTCGTAGCAGAATGCGGAGAATATATGGAATTGGCTGCACAGGGCAATCCCGTAGCTAAGAGCAAGACCATTTACTATGTCGGCGCGGTTCTGGGCGCTCTGGTGATTGCGGCAATCGTATGTGCGGTTCTTGTGATGCAGATGAAGAGCGTTGCAACCGCAAATGACGCAGCCAACTATGTTGCTGCAGGCGGCTTGATGCTGACCCAGAGAAGCGATGTGTTTGCTTATAAGTCCACCACTACCCGAGACCTCAGTGATGACGACAATGATTCCTCCTCCTTCAGCGGTGGCGGCGGCAGCGGCAGAAGCGGCAGCTTCTAAAGGAGTACTTACCATGAAGCAACGGTTGATTCTGTTGGCGTTGTGCTTGATGTTCATTCTGACCGCTTGCGGTCAGAATGAGCCTATTGAGGATGTAATCGATCAAATCCCTCAGCCCACACCGCTGCCTGAGGCAACAGACAGTCTGTCTGTGCTGCGCAGTGAGATGCTGCCACCTGTGATGGCATATGCCAATTTAGGATATCCGCAGACAGACGTTTACGGTGAAGTGATGGGCTATCTGTGGAAGGAGTATCCCGCATGGATGGAAGAAACTGACTTCATCGGGAAGATTCCCAAGGAACGCTTTGTAGACTGCTGTGAGCTTCCCGAATGGGCGTTTCTCGTATGCGTGGTACCGCAGGAACCCGATGCTTCCGTCACGGTGAAGATTCTGGAATATCCGGATGAGCAGCCCGAAGTGATAGAGCACACCGCATACACGAGCGAAGCGGGGGAGCCTCTTCTGATACTGTCAGACACCTCTGACCTGCGTATGACAGAGGTTATTGTCAAGGACAGCAACGGCAGAGAAATCAGATGGTTTCCCTTCTGGGACTACTACAATGTCATTCCCGAGGATTGCTACACAGGGCATCATGTGATGAATTTCACTCCCAACAGTGAGAAATCCGCGTATCAGTCCGCACTGGACACAGGGTATTATGCGCCCGCATTGGATGAGCTCGTAGGCGGGAGCTGGAAGTCGATTTACGGCTATGCTTTGGATTTGAACGATAATTCCGTTCCCGAAGACAACGGCGGATGGGCGACGATTTACGATGTGGACGAAAACGGAGTTTACACCGAACGCTATAACGGCAGCTGGTTCTATGATGCGGGTGAGCTGCATCTTTCCATGACTCCCGTGGGGAACGGGTATTTGATAGACAACAGCTTCCCCGTGCTGACAGACCCATGGGGCGAGGGCTGGCTTTGGATCGGCCGTGATGAACACGGCATTGGTCTGCCGTATTTCCCCGAAGATTTACTGAGCGATGTTCTGGATCGCTCCAAAGGATAAAAAGGAGAAAGATTTATGAAGTTTTGTACTAACTGCGGTGCGCAGGTAGCGGAGGGCAGCAAGTTTTGTACCGAATGCGGCTTTCGTTTTCCCGAACAGCCCGCAGCGCCTGTGATAAACGCAGCTCCTGTGCAGCATCCTGTATATGAGGCACCTGTGCAGCAGGCACAGCCCGTTCACGAAGCACCTGCACAGCAGGCACAGCCCGTTCACGAAGTGCCCAAACAGGAACAGCCCAAGAAGCAGAAGAAGGGCGGCAAGGGCAAGCTGATTCTGATTGCAGTGGTGGTCATTGCGCTGCTGTTTGGTGTGTTTGGTATGGGCGGCGGCAGCGAAGA
>JAFQPT010000112.1 GCA_017411665.1 Oscillospiraceae bacterium
CGGGCTGCATTTTGCAGTCCGGCTTTTTCTGTATATAACAAATGGAAGTTGTTTTTATTCCCAAGGGACGATATCCCCATAGGTGCGGGTTTTATTCATGTCGATCAGACGCTGATTGGAGCTGCCGCGGAACTTTAAGGTCACATTCTTCAAAGCCTCCACAAATCGGCCGTCTACCAGTACGTCTACCAGTGCCAGCATGTCATCTGTGACTTCGCAGCGGGCATAGCTGCCGTCCTTCCACAGCTCTTTGTCCAGAACAAAGCCTGTGAATGCCCAGATGTTTTTCTTGGGCAGCTCGGCCTTCACTCTCTTTAAGAAGGGAAGCAGGGCGCGCTGATTTTCGGGCTCAAAGGGGTCACCGCCCAACAGGGTCAGACCGCTGATGTAGCTTGGGGTCAGCAGCTGGATGACACGGTCCTCCACCTCTTTGGTGAAGGGTTCGCCGTAATTGAAATCCCACGTTTCGGGCTGGAAGCAGCCGGGGCAGCGGTTGGTGCAGCCGGACACAAATAGTGTCACGCGCATACCGGGACCGTTGGCAACATCACTTCTTTTGATCGCACAATAGTTCATAAAAAACCCTCTTTTAACTCAGTCGTGGCGCTTGCTTCGCCGCCTTAACAGCAGCCACAGCGAACCATGGGCTCGTCCATGGATACGTGCAGCACACGGTCGCGAATTTCTTCGGTGCGGCCCTGATTCCAGTACTGGGTGCCGATGTAGCCGCAGGTACGGCGGGCGACGTTCATCTTGTTCTGGTCGGTGTTGCCGCAGTTGGGGCACTTCCAGATGAGCTTGCCTTTGTCTTCTACGATTTCGATTTCGCCGTCGTAGCCGCATTCCTGACAGTAGTCGGACTTGCAGTTCAGCTCAGCGTACATGATGTTATCGTAAATGAAGCGCATCAGAGAGATGACACCTTCAATGTTGTGCTGCATGTCGGGTACTTCCACGTAGCTAATTGCGCCGCCGGGAGACAGTGCCTGGAACTTTGCTTCGAATGCAAACTTTTCGAACGCATCGATCTCTTCGGAGACGTGTACGTGGTAGCTGTTGGTGATGTAGCCCTTGTCGGTGATGCCGGGGACGATACCGAAGCGCTTCTGCAGGCACTTGGAGAACTTGTAGGTGGTGGATTCCAGAGGAGTGCCGTACAGGGAGAAGTCGATGTTGTGGCGGAGCTTCCATTCCTTGCAGCGGTCGTTCATGTGCTGCATGACCTGCAGAGCGAAGGGTTCGCCTACGGGGTCGGTGTGGGACTTGCCGGTCATGTACTTGACACATTCGTACAGACCTGCGTAGCCCAGAGAAATGGTGGAGTAGCCGCCAAACAGCAGCTTGTCGATGGTCTCGCCCTTTTTCAGACGAGCCAGTGCACCGTGCTGCCACAGAATGGGAGCAGCGTCGGACAAAGTGCCCAGCAGACGGTTGTGACGACACATCAGTGCATCGTGGCACAGATTCAGACGTTCGTTGAAAATCTGCCAGAACTTATTGAAATCGCCGTGAGAGCTCAGCGCAACGTCAACCAGATTGATGGTGACAACACCCTGGTTAAAGCGGCCGTAGTACTTAGGCTGATTGGTGACGGGGTCAACATAAGGAGTCAGGAAGCTGCGGCAGCCCATGCAGGTGTAGCAGTGGCCTTCGCCGTTTTTGTCGATCTTCAGCTCCAGCATCTTCTTTTCGGAGATGTAGTCGGGAACCATGCGCTTTGCGGTACACTTGGCAGCCAGCTCGGTCAGATAGAAGAAGGGAGAATCATCGTGGATGTTCTGTTCTTCCAGAACGTAAATCAGCTTGGGGAATGCGGGAGTGACCCAGACACCGGATTCGTTCTTAACGCCCTGAATGCGCTGCTTCAGAACTTCTTCGATGATCTTTGCAAGGTCGTTCTTTTCCTGTTCGTTCTTGGCTTCGCCCAGATACATGAACACGGTGACGAAGGGAGCCTGTCCGTTGGTGGTCAGCAAAGTGACGACCTGATACTGGATGGTCTGTACGCCGCGGCGGATTTCGTCGTCAACACGCAGCTCTACCAGACGCTTGATCTGGCTTTCGTCCAGAGCTACGCCCGCATTTGCCATTTCTTCGCGTACCTGCTTGTCGAACTTTTCGCGGCTGACCTGTACGAAGGGTGCCAGATGAGTCAGGGAGATGCTCTGGCCACCGTACTGGTTGGAAGCAACCTGTGCAATAATCTGGGTTGCGATGTTGCAGGCGGTAGAGAAGGAGTGGGGACGTTCAATCATGGTGCCGGAAATAACAGTACCATTCTGGAGCATGTCCTCCAGATTGACCAGGTCGCAGTTGTGCATGCGCTGTGCGTAGTAGTCGGAGTCATGGAAATGAATCAGACCTTCGTCGTGAGCTTCCACGATTTCCTGAGGCAGCAGCATACGGCGGGTCAAGTCCTTGCTGACTTCGCCTGCCATGTAGTCTCGCATAACAGAGTTGATCTGGGGGTTTTTGTTGGAGTTTTCCTGCATTGCCAGCTCGTTGGTGCAGTCGATGAGGCTCATGATGGTGTCGTCGGTGGTGTTTGCCTGACGCACGAGGCTGCGCTTGTAGCGGTAGGTGATGTAGGTCTTTGCCAGTACCCATGCACCGTGGCCCATCAGCTGCATTTCTACCAAATCCTGAATTTCTTCAACGGAGGGAGTGTGGCCCAGCTTGCCGCACTTGTATACAACGATGTCGGTGACGTCCTGAATGTCTTCTACGTTCAGACGGTGCTTTTCCGCAACCGCTTCATTTGCCTTGCAGATTGCTTCAAAAATCTTCTGGGGATCGAAATTGACTTCGGAGCCGTTTCTTTTAATAACTCTCATGTCTGTCTCCTTTTTGTGTATATCTGCCGCGGTGTGTGTCCGCGGACTACATTCATCTATGGTTCAAAGCACAAGAAGTTGTACATCTTGTGGTGCGGTATTAAATATACCACAAGTTCTTGTGCTAGGCAAGAGATGTATATATTTTCGGCATTCTAACGAAATTTGTCAAAATCCGAAAAATTTTATCAAAATCTATTGACTTTACCGTTTTGTAACTGATAGGGGGAAAAGGTGGGGCAGTTGTAACAATCTGCCCCGCGTACTTTACATAACTACGGAACCAGCACAGGCTGGAGTTGATTTTTTTGGATCGCAGCGAGGAAAGTTTGTTCCAGTTTTGTAAAATCTGCGGCAAGGGAATTTGGCTTGCCAATTGGGTCATCTTGGTGGAATGGCACAAAATATATGTTCTTGCGGACCATGAGCACCCCAACATTTTGTAGTGTGACCGACAGGCCGTCGTTCGTGGTGAACGCTACACATACCGGTCTTCCGTTGCGCAGATGGGCTTTTGCGGCCATGGTGACGGCAGTGTCGGTGATGCCGTGGGCCATTTTGGCGAGAGTGTTTCCTGTGCACGGAGCGATGACCAGCACGTCAAACAGCTTCCCCGGGCCCACTCGTTCTGCATCGGTGATGGTGGTCATGACGGGTTTTCCTGTCAGCACCTCCAATCTGTGGATGTGGTTTGCAGCAGCACCGAATCGTGTGTCGGTGGCAGCTGCGGTTTCTGATAGGATCCCTGTCAGGTCGTATTTGTCTGCCCATCCTTCGGCGATGGTCAGCACTTTGTCGAAGGTACAGAAGGAGCCGCACATGGCAAGCCCGATTCGCAGTTTCTGTTCCATATACTCACCTCTTTAAACAATGGTAAATCGTTTCGGCAATGGCGTCTGCGGCACTTTGGGGGGCATATTTCCCCGGCAGCCCACCGCAGTCAATGACGGTTCGCGCTGAGGCAGCTTGGTGAAAGCCTCCGGGCTTGGAAGCAAGCTCAAACAGCAGAGCATCCGATGGCAGCAGCGACAGCTGCATGGGGGTCAGTACCTGTGCAGGGATGGTGTTCACCAGCAACCTGCAGTGAGGCAGCAAAGGAGCAAGGTCGGCGGTGTCTGCGGGAGTCAGGCCCAGGGCGGCGCACCATGCTTTGTCCTCTTCCCGTCGGGCAGACACTGTGACCGCTGCTCCCAATGCTCGCAGCCGCAGTCCCAACAGTTTCCCGATTCTCCCCGCACCCAGAATCAATACAGGCTGCCGGTCCAAGCTGTAGGGAATTTCCCGGAGAATCACTTGAAGTGCACATTCTGCGGTCAGAGCTGCGTTTTTCACTGCCAGTGCCTCTGCGGAGAGAAGGTCTGTCACATACACGCTTCGACGGACACACCGCTGACGCAGGGCTTCGCTCACGCTTCCGCCAAAAATCGGAATATTCCGCGGAAGAATCTCAGCAAGCTCCTCCTCGGTGATCTCCCGACTCCCAAAGGGCGCATTGAGAACATCGTTTTTCAGCACAGGTGTGGGCAAAATGACACATTGGCTGTGATACAGCGCCTCGGATACTGTACTGCAATGGCAGTTTGCGGGGAGCTTCTCCTGTTCCAGACAGAAGCACTGCACCTCGTGGCCGTCCCGCAGCAATCTTTTCGCCAGATACACGCTGCGCAGGTCTCCTCCCAATACCGTGAATTTCATGACGCATCGACCTCCTTCCGCGTTATTCTATGTTGCGGGACAGTGGTCGGTTCCGCAATTTTTTGATTGTAACAAAGGGCGGCATCGTGTATACTATTGACAAGTATTTGCTCATTTTTTGAACTACAGGAGGAACAGGATTATGGAAGCAGTAGTAGCCGTATATTCCGACTGGGGCATCGGTGCGCAGGGCACCCAGCCTCTGGTTGTACCCGCAGACCGTGTCCGCTTCAGAGAGTTGACCACGGGACATGCTGTCATCGTTGGCAGAAAGACTTTGGGCGACTTCCCCGGCGGCAGACCTCTGAAAAACCGTCACAATATCGTCATCACCAGACAGAATATCACAATTGATGGTGCAGAAGTGGTACATGCGATGGAAGAAGCCATGGAAAAAGCAAAGGAACATGACCGCTGCTTTGTGATTGGCGGGGCCAGCGTATTCAAGGAATTTTATCCCCATCTGACCAAGGTGCATTTGACTAAAATTGATGCAGCACCCTTCTCCGACTCCTTCTTCCCTGATTTGGATGCGGCAGAGGACTGGCACTGCACACAGGCGGACGACTGGGCAGAGCACGAGGGTGTTCGCTATCAGTTCAGCACTTACGAAAGAAAGTAATTTATGAAAACGATTGCAATTATCGGAGGCGGCGCAGCAGGCTTGATGGCTGCCTATGCTGCCTCCCGTACCGATGAAAATCGGGTGATATTATATGAACGGCAGGCGCGTGTGGGCAGAAAGCTCCTTGCCACAGGCAACGGCCGCTGCAACCTCACCAATCTCCATGCGGATGTGAGCCATTATCATGGGCAGAATCCCGCCTTTGTCCGTCCGGCGCTGGAAGCGCTTTCCGTGGGGGATACTTTAGCGTTGTTCCATGAGCTGGGCTTGCTGACTACGGAAGGCGAGGGGGGAAGAATGTATCCCCTGTCCGACTCCGCCAACTCCGTGCTGGACGTGCTGCGCTTTGCCATCGACAAAGACAATGTAGAGTTGAAGGCGGGTGCACCCGTGCTGTCTATACAGAAAACGAAGAAGGGGTTTCTGGTGGAAACGGAAGGCGGCAAGGACTTTGCGGACGAAGTCATCGTGGCATGCGGCGGCTGTGCAGGCAGCAAGCTGGGCGGTGTCAATGACGGCTACACCATTCTGCAGTCTCTGGGCCATTCCCGCACCACGCTTCATCCCGCGCTGACCCAAATCACCTCCGACAGTCCCTATCCCCGCAGCCTCAAGGGTGTGCGCGCACAAGCAGCTATGCGGCTGGAGCGCAAGGGGAAGGTCATTGCGGAAAATCGCGGGGAAGTGCAGTTTACGGAAAAGGGCATCAGCGGCATTGCGGTTTTTGAAATCAGCCGCGAAGTCAGCACAGGGGGAGCCTGTGAAGTGGTGCTGGATTTCCTGCCCGATTATGCGGCCAAGGATATTTTCGCTATGCTGACAAAGCGCGCGGAGTCTCTCCCTGCGCTCAGCACCGAGGATTTGTTTACGGGCATTCTCCACAATAAGCTGGGCAGAACCATTTGCCGTGCAGCGGGAGTTTCCTCTGAGCATATCGGAGATTTGACCGCCAAGGAACTGAACAAATGCGCAAAGCTGTGCAAGGATTTCCGCATCAATGCCATCGGAACGGGTGGATTTGACACCGCACAGGTGACTGCAGGGGGCATCAAGACCTCGGAATTTGATCCTCACACCATGGAAAGCAGACTGGTAAAGGGTCTGTATGCCTGCGGCGAGGTGCTGGATATCGACGGTGACTGCGGCGGTTATAACCTCCAGTGGGCATGGAGCAGCGGCGCCATGGCAGGAGGACTGCACAGATGATTGTTGTCAATAATCTGAAGCTGCGCCCCGGCGAAAGCGAAAAGAAGCTGCAAAAGCTGGCAGCGCAGGCACTGAAGGTGAAAATCGAGGACTTCACGTCCTTTGAAATCTATAAGAAGTCGCTGGATGCCAGACGCAAGAACGACATCCACTTTGTCTATGCGGTTGCACTGACCGTAAAAGGAAATGAGCAGGCGGTTGCCTCTCGCTGTAAGCAGGCATCCGTGCGCCATGCTTTCTCTTATGATATTCCCACAGCCAAAAGCGAAAAGCGACCCGTCATTGTGGGCTTTGGTCCCGGTGGTATGTTTGCAGCGTTGCTGCTGACTAAGGCGGGGCTGCGTCCCATTGTGCTGGAGCGGGGCGGAGATGTGGAATCCCGTCAGAAAGCGGTCGGGGAATTCCATAAAGGCGGCAGGCTGGATCCGGAAAACAATGTACAGTTCGGTGAGGGCGGCGCAGGTACCTTTTCCGACGGCAAGCTCAATACCAATACCCATGACCCCCGTATCGGCTGGGTGCTGCGTGAATTTGTGGCTCACGGCGCCAAGCAGAGCATCGTGTACGATGCAAAACCCCATATCGGCACGGATGTGCTGGTGAAGGTGGTGCGCAATATCCGTCAGTCTGTCATCGACGGCGGCGGAGAAGTGCGGTTTGGTGCGAAGGTGACAGGGCTGCGGACCGAAAACAATCGGGTCACAGGGGTAGTTGTCAATGGCGAGGAAGTCATTGAAACCGATGATGTGATTCTTGCCATCGGGCACAGCGCCCGCGATACCTTTACATGGCTGCATGAAATGGGCGTTCACATGACCCAAAAGGCATTTTCCATGGGGGTGCGCATTGAGCATCTGCAGGAGATGGTGGACAAGGCCCAGTACGGCATGCCCAGAGCCAAGACCCTGCCTCCTGTCAGCTATAATCTGAATGTGCATCTGCCCGACGGCGGCAGTGCCTATACCTTCTGCATGTGCCCCGGTGGTTATGTGTTTGCGGCGGCCAGCGAGGAAGGCGGTGTGTGCACCAACGGCATGAGCTATTCCGGTCGCAGCGGCACCAATGCCAATGCAGCGCTGCTGGTGACCTTGATGCCTGAGGATTTTCCCTCTGACCATGTGCTCAGCGGCATGGAATGGCAGCGGGAGATTGAACAGGCGGCATATAACTACGGAGGCGGCAATTATCTGGCACCCTGCCAGCTGGTGGGAGATTTTCTCAGTGACAGACCCAGTACTGCAGCCCGCAGTGTGAAGCCCACCTATGAGCCGGGTGTGATTTATGGTGACCTCCGTGAGGTGCTCCCAGAGCGGATTACCTCTGTGATGCAGCAGGCGATTCCCGCACTGGGCAGGAAGCTTCACGGCTTCGACCATCCCGATGCGGTGCTCACAGGGCCTGAAACGCGCTCCTCCAGTCCCGTACGCATTGAACGCGGAGAGGACTGTCAGAGTCTGAATCTGCAGGGGCTGTATCCCTGCGGGGAAGGTGCCGGCTATGCAGGCGGCATCACCAGTGCGGCAGTGGACGGGGTCCGCTGTGCGGAAGCGGTAATTCGGAAGTATCAATGATAAAAAACGGCACGGAATCTCCGTGCCGTTTTTGTTTTGGAACAACTGCATGATTTACAAGGGACAGTTTGCAGAAAATGTGAGAAATTTCGATAATTGTTTACAAATTGTACATATTTTGATATACTACTTTTGTTAGACATCTGACAAATTTCTCTTTGGAGGTTTCGAATATGCGCCCTGACGGCATTCGAGTCAAGAACCAGGACCCCATGTACGAGCTGATTCCCTTCTTCATGCCTCGTCGCTACGACGCACAGAATATGATCACCATTGATATTCCCATTGCTCCCATGCATGAGTATATCAACAGCAAGCGTAAGGAAGGTCTGCGCATCAGCCATCTGGCGCTGGTGCTGGCATCTTACGTGCGCACCGTAGCGGAATACCCCCATCTGAATCGCTTTATCGGCGGCGGCAACCACCGCATTTATGCACACAAGGATTTCTCCGTTGCAATGGTCGTTTTGCGCCCCGGTACGATAGGTGGCACTTCCATCAAGCTGCACTTTGACTTTACCGATACCATTTTTGATATCAACAGAAAAATCGAAGAGGCAATCGAGCTGAACCGCAATGCGGAAAATGACAACGGTCTGGATAAAATCATGCGTCTGCTGCTGGGCATTCCCGGTGTGGCACGCGGTGCGGTTGCGGCACTGCGTTTTCTGGACCGCCGCGGCTGGATTCCCGCACCTATCTGTGAAGTAAGCCCCTTCCATGCAAGCCTGCTGATTACCAATCTGGCGAGTATCCGCACCAACCACATTTACCACCATGTCTATGACTTCGGCACTACCAGCGTAGCTATTGCAATGGGCAACCTTCGTGACCTGCCCAGAAAGACCAAGAACGGCATTGTGATGGAACGTCATCTGCCTATGGGTGTTGTAATGGACGAACGCATCTGCAACGGGCATTACTTTGCAACCGCTTTCTCCCGCATGAAGGAATACCTTCGTGACCCCGGTCTGCTGGAAGGTCCTCCCAGAGTGCTGAACCCCGAAATTTAATGTAAGAAACAACAAAAGCACCTGCTCATTGCACTGCTCCAAATTATACGGACAGTACAAAAAAGCCCCATAGTAGGAAATATTGAGTTTTAAGCGGAGTAGCGCAGCGTTAGCGGCGCTACTCCAGTTTTTAACTGGATACGTTGATGGTTATAGAAATAGATGTAG
>JAFQPT010000113.1 GCA_017411665.1 Oscillospiraceae bacterium
CTGTCGAAAAAATACGGTCGTTATTTCACGCCAACATCCTCTATTTAGAATACGAACCTGAGACGGAAGAATATGGAGGAGACATTTACCGAAAATGGGCCGACGCAGTGATGAAAGTGAAGTCTGATTACTCCCAGATTTGTACAGATAAAGAGTTTATTATTCCAAGTGTCATTCAAAGTTCTTTAGAATATCTGGATGAACATGAGGACTATGTCTGTGCAGATGGCAGGTATTACCTTATTAAAGATAGTATTGAGCCAATTATAAATATCTGGAGACCAACACAGAAAAGTATCGATGAGGAGGCAAAACATTCGAGAATTGCCACATATACTCGCTACTCCGACCCATTAATGGCCATACATCGTTCAAAAATCCACAAACAAATCTATTCTGCATTGGACAATAGCGGACTGGAAACACTTGGATTCAAAGAACGTTTTATTGATATCTATACGGTTACCCTAGGGAAGTACTATCATAATCCAGATGATTCATTCTCTTTTCGAGATGTAACAAGACTGTATGATAAAAACGGATTAAATAAATCCCAGAGTTCATATGCAAGGTATCCCACGATTTTCCAGTATCCTGCGGAACTCTATGCAAGAGAATACAGGAATTTCAAATCATATTTTGAGAGGGAATTAGATATATCTAACAATAAATCAGAAACGTTTAATGACTGGCTAACTGAATATCTTAATTCATATCAAGGGATGCTGGATAAACATACACAAATGGCAAGATTCTGGAAATTATTGTCAAAGTACAGAATCATTCGGAAATTCATGTTCCACATATTCTCGGGGAAATCGGAGTCTCAAAATGGGTTAGATAAGATGAAAGAGGTAACAGTAATTCTCCAAATAATGACTAAGGAGAATATGAACCTATCTTAATTATTTCTCTCAATTTCCTATCATCCCCGCAGAATGCCATTCCTTCATACACAGGATATCCATACACCCCGCGCTTCAGCACAATATCAGAACCCAGTTCTGCCACTTTGTCCTCAACCAGTCTCCGCACAGAAATCATCTCACCCGAACAGCAGTTCACAATCCCGTCAACCTCGGAAAGAGCGATTCTGCACACATACTCAGCAACCATCTCAACCGGCAGATAATCTCTCAGCTGCTCGCCGCCGGACATCGGAAACTCTTTGTCATCGTTGGCAATAGCCGCCTCAAGCTGTGGCAGCAGGGACTTCGGGCTCTGCCCCTCACCGTACAGGAAGAAGAGGCGAATCCAGTTCCAGGAGATGCCGTATTCTGCAGCCAGAAACTCTACATACCGCCGCAGGGCATCCTTTGCTGCCGAGTACACCGTATTTGGATTAGTCAGGTGGTCTTCTGCAATACAGCCGTTTACAACACCATACTCATAGCAGGTTCCGGTGACCGCAATCTTGGTCTTCTTTGACTCGGCAAAGGAACGCAGGAACCGCATCTCAACCGGCAGGTTCTCTTCCATATGGAACCGCATCATATAGTTCGGCAGCCCCTTCCAGGCAAGGTGAATCAGGAGATCCGGTTCTCCGAAGAACTCATAGTAGTTTTTGTTCTCGGCAAAGTAATCACAGGGGATGAAGGTAACTTTGTCAAACCAGTCGAATGCTTTTGCTTTTTCTGTAGAGGTCCCGGTTGCCGTAACGCTGTATCCATGGTTTACCAGCCATCTGACAACATGCTGCCCAACAAAACCGGTTGAACCGGTGACTAAAATCTTCATTCCTGCTCCTGATATGCGGAAACATCCAGCGGTTCAAAGCCGTCTGTAACCAGCGGGTGTGCAGCATCCTTTGCTGAGGTGTCAGTGATTTCCAGCGGCCAGTTGATGGCGAGAGTCGGATCGCTGAAGCGAAGTCCTGCTTCTGCTTCCGGCGAGTAGAACTCGGTTACCAGGTACATAATCTCCGAGTTGTCCTCTAAGGACTGGAAGCCGTGAGCAAATCCTTCCGGGATGACGAAGAGTTTCATGTTCTTAGCAGACAGTTCCACTGCATAATGCTGCAGATAGGTCGGCGAGTCCTTTCTGATGTCGACGACTACGTCTAAGATTCTTCCCCGGATGCAGCGGACCATCTTCATCTCGGCATACGGAGGTTTCTGGAAGTGCATGCCGCGGATGGAGCCTTTTTTGACAGTTCTGGAGAAGTTTACATTCTTGATGTGGCGGTTTCCTATGATCTCCTGCATCTCGCTCTCGCAGAACCAGCGGGCAAATGCTCCGCGGTGATCGAGGAAGGCATCGGTTTCTACCACATAGAGACCGGAGATAGGGGTTTTGGTGACGGTGAGTTTGCCCATAGTATAAGGTATAGATTGGGTGTATTATGGGTTAAAGATTATGGGGATAAGAGAGTAAAACATCAATTTCCGTGTATTCAGTAAGATTCTGTATTGGGAAGATATGATGTCAGGGTTTGCCGTAATTGATTTCACACAGAAAGGCACAAAAAACAGGATAACACAGACAAGAAGGTGAAACCGGTTTCTTCGAACAGGTAACCATCCTGCTCAACCGGATACCACCCAGTTTATCTTGCAAGTTATACTTATGTTACATAAGTATATAGGATTTTCCCTTGGGTGAAGGAATATAAAATAATGGGAGTTTGACCTCCCACTATTTTCTCATCAGTAACTGATACCATAACCTGATTTCTCTGGATATGAGAACAGCAACTGTGACTGCTGCTATGATAAACTGGGTGATACTATCACCTCCATTTTCTTACTCGGCTGGTGAGGCCGGCATCTTATAATTACACTGCAGAATATATAATTCTTATAGAATAACTGAGGATTTCTAACAACCTCACTTTTTTTTGAAAAACTTCATAAGCAACACGATAGTGTTGCGTTACAGAAAGCGAGCGATTAGCGAGAGCCGAAGGCTCAAGCTGTGAGCACGGCTGAAAGACGTGCGACCAGCGAAGCTTTCGACATCACCTTAGAGGGATCTATATTATAAATTAGCGTTGATTCGCGTGTTAGTTCCAAAAACACGCGAATTTGCACGAATCAATACAGTATGATTAAGCAGCTGTTGTCGCTTCGTCGCTAATCGCTCCTCCGCTGTTACGCAATGATATCGCACGTCTTTCAGCCGTGCTTATGACTTAGTCGCTACCACTCCCTCGCCTATCGCATTGCTTTTGTAGGTTGTTAGAAATCCTCATTCTTATAGAATAACTATTGTTTACGGAATCTCCTTCACCTAATCTTGAAGGGAGATAAAAATGGTTGTGGAAATTCTTGATGGAGTCTAGTACTCCATCTGTTCCATGTAGGCATCAATATCTGCCAGCGTGAGTTCCCGTGCATCCTCTCCGGCATAGAACTCCTTGTACCAGTTTGCGGTTCGGTCGATGTTCTGCAGCAGACTCCAGGTCGGCTTCCAGCCAAGTTCCCGCATTGCCTTCTCCGAAGACAGCGTCAGGAACGCAGCCTCGTGGAGCTTGGGTGCTTCCTTGTCATACTCGGCTCTGCCCTCACCCCAGATCTTGTAGAACTGATCAATAATTTCCGAGACGGTGGTGGCACCTGCTGCATACGGTCCGAAGTTCCAGCCGTCGGCAAACCTGTCCTCACCCTGCATAAGGCGTTCTGCTAACAGCAGATATCCTGAGAGCGGCTCTAAAACATGCTGCCAGGGGCGTACTGCATGCGGGCTTCTGATTTCGAGGGCTTTGCCGGCTGTTACCGCACGAACTGCATCCGGGATGATTCGATCCTCTGCCCAGTCTCCGCCGCCGATAACATTTCCTGCACGAACTGATGCTAAGCGGATGTTGTGTTCTGCGACCTTGTCTGCCGGGAAGAAGGATCTGCGGTACGAGGATACCGCAAGCTCGGCACATCCTTTGCTGGCACTGTAGGGATCGTGTCCCCCCATTGGATCAGTCTCGACATAACCTTCCGGCTTTCCCACGTTCTCATAGCATTTGTCGCTCGTAATCATCACGGCAGTACAGGGTTTGCCCAGGGTTCTGAGGGCGTCCATCAGATAGATGCTTCCCATGATGTTTGCCTCGAAGGTCTCAACAGGTTCTGCGTAGGAACGGCGGACCAGCGGCAGTGCAGCCAGGTGGAAGATACAGTCCGGCTGTACGGCATGAATATACTCGGTAAAGCGCGCGCGGTTCCTGATGTCATCGAGACATTCTGTTTCCAGGACGTCGGCAACGCGCGCAGCCTGATAGTTGCTGGGTTCGGTTGCCGGAGGGAGAGAGTATCCGTGAACCTTTGCTCCGAGTTTGTGCAGCCAGAGCGTCAGCCACGATCCTTTGAACCCGGTGTGTCCGGTTACCAGGACGGTTTTTCCGCGGAAGGTTTCGAAGGTCATTTACTCATCCCAGGAAATCCACGGTGCGTTTCCTTCATCGCACATCTCCTGCAGCTGCTGTTTGTCGCGGAGGGTATCCATGCACTTCCAGAAGCCGTTGTGGTGATAGGTGTAGAGTTCTCCATCCTTTGCAAGGTTCTCTAACGGGGAACGCTCGAAGATGGTGGAGTCACCCTCGGTGATGTAGTCAAAGACCTTCGGCTCACAGACAAAGAATCCGGCATTAATCCAGGAACCATCTCCCTTCGGTTTCTCGGCAAAGGAGGTTACCTCGCCGCCATCATTGAAGACCAGCGCTCCGAATCGGCCTTCCGGCTGAACCGAGGTCATGGTTGCGGCTTTTCCATGTGCTTTGTGGAACTCGACCAGTTTTCCTATGTCGATGTCGGAGACGCCGTCACCGTAGGTAAGCATGAATGGTTCATCTCCGACATACTTCTGTGCCCGTTTTACGCGGCCGCCGGTCATCGTATGGAGTCCAGTGTCGATTAAGGTGACATTCCAGGGTTCGCAGTGTTCCTCGTGAATGGTCATTCTGTTCTCCTTCATGTTGAAGGTGACATCGGATTTGTGGAGGAAGTAGTTTGCGAAGTACTCTTTGATGACATAGCCTTTGTATCCAAGGAGGATAATAAAGTCATTGTAGCCGTGGGCAGAGTAGATTTTCATGATGTGCCAGAGGATCGGCTTGCCGTCGATTTCTACCATCGGCTTGGGGATTAAGTTGGTTTCTTCTGAGAGGCGGGTGCCCATGCCGCCTGCGAGGATGAGGACTTTCATGAAGTATTATTTTAGTTGTTGTGGATGATATAGGTATGTACTATCTTCTCCTGCAATAAGTACATTAAATGCACATAGCGAGGGTATCTTCAGTTACTTTTCAGAGAGAACGGCATGAATAACATCTTCATACTTCTTACAAGCAATTTCCGGTCTGAAATCTTTTGCACGCTCAATTCCATTTTCTGAGAGGGATTTTCGCAACTCCGGATTTTCAAGAAGCAGTGTGATTTTCTCCAGCATATCTTTTTCCGAGTCGGTAAGCGGAGCATCAAAATCCGGATATTCATCAGTTTGTGCTGTGCACAATAAACCATTCTTACCATTCTCCAGAATCTCTCGTGGGCCAAATGGACAGTCGCTGGCAACAATTGGGCATCCACATGCCAATGCCTCAACAAGGACGATTCCAAATCCTTCTGAAAGTGATGAGAGAACAAAAACATCGGATGACCTCAGATATGGTTGAACATCATCTACTTTTCCAGAGAATAGCACATCCTTACCTAAGTCATAGTGACTAACCATGTCTTTCAGATAATCAGACAAACTTCCATCCCCACAGATGATGAGTTTAGATGGATGAGTTTTTTGCAGTTCTCTAAATATCCGAATTAAATGCCACTGTCCTTTAACATGTGACGGGTTGCCGATATTTATGAGGATATGTTTTTCTGTATTAAAGAAGGTTGCATGAGATGTCGCGGGTATCAACTGACGCGGTGTTTCTGTAAAGTTTGTAGATGAGATGAATCGATTCACCTCCACTGGATTATAGATTACGGTTATCATTTCGGAATTAACTAAGAATTCAGTACAGAGTAAATCTTTTAACCCGGAAGATACCACAACAACGCAATCTCCAATATAACGTACGAGCCGCGCAACTGCACGTCTTACAGGAAACTCCTGATAGGGATATTCGTGGATGGAAATTATGGCTTTCACACCAAGGAATTTGTATGTTGTTAAATTCAAGAGATTGGTTTCCGGATGACTGCTTAAAATAACATCAGGTCTCTCCTTTATAATTATTTGAATATAGCGAATAAATGATACAATCAGTTTTTTAATTTTTGAAGCATCTTTTTTTCCCACGTAGAGCGGGATTGGCGGTTTTCCAGTATCATAATGGACTTCCCCATTACCACTAAGGGTAACTACCTGAATATCAAAATCCTGTGAGAGTTGTGTAGATAATGTTGAGATTATCTGTTCAGTACCTCCATGTGATAAACTATTGATAAGGAGAAATATCTTTATCTGCGGCATGATGGTTTTTCCCTCCTTTTACTA
>JAFQPT010000114.1 GCA_017411665.1 Oscillospiraceae bacterium
CCCGCAAAGGACGTAGACGGCATTACCGATATGTCTCTGGGCGGTGTATTCACCGGCAGCGGCATCGGCTTTGCACCTTGCACCGCACAGGCAGTCATCGAAATGCTGGACTACTACGGCATCGAGCTGCGCGGCACGAAGGTCGCTGTGGTCGGCCGTTCTCTGGTCATCGGTAAGCCTGTTTCCATGCTGCTCAACGACCGCGATGCAACCGTGACCCTGTGCCACAGCCGCACCGCAAAGCTGGCAGAAGTCACCAAGGCAGCCGACATCGTAGTGCTTGCAACCGGCCGCGCAAAGGCATACGGTGCGGAATACTTCGCACCTCACCAGATTGTCATCGACGTAGGCATCAACAACGACCCTGCAACCGGCAAGCTGTGTGGTGACGTAGACTTTGCTACCGTAGCACCCAAGGTATCTGCCATCACTCCCGTACCCGGCGGTCTGGGTGCAGTCACCACTGCGGTTCTGGTCAGCCACGTTGTGGAAGCAGCAAAGAAGGCAGCGGAACGTAAGTAATGGATTACGAAAAGATCGAGAAAGTCCATGCGGGCAAGTTTCTGGACTATTACAATGTGACCTACCGCGATGCAAACGGCAACGAGAAGGTATACGAAATGGTCTCCCGCGACCATGAGCTCCACAGCTCCATTCAGCTCCACGACCATCCCACCGACGCAGTGGTCATGATCATCAACGACCCCGAGGATGAGCATATCCTGTTGGTGCGTGAGTTTCGCTGCGAGCTGGGCAAGGTAATTTTCGGCCTGCCCGCAGGGCTCATCGACCCCGGCGAAACTGCCGAGCAGTGCGCAGTCCGCGAGCTGAAGGAAGAAACGGGTCTGGATATGGTGGAAGTGCGTGATGTGCTGAAGGGTGCATTCTGTGCGGTGGGAATCTCCAATGAAACCACCTCCTGCGTGCTGGGTGTGGCCGACGGCGAGCTGCAGCATTATGATACCGGCGGTGAGGAAATTGATGCCAACTGGTACACCAAGGAGGAAGTGCGCCGACTGATTCGGGAGGAACACTTCGGCTCCTGGGCACAGGCATACTGCTATATGTGGTCAAGAGAAAAGTAAATGAAAAGCGACACCTTGTCGGTGTCGCTTTTTTTGTTTAGTGAATAGATAAGAGTGAAAAGTGGCAGTGAACTCCAATGTATAGAATTGAACTTCTTATTGATATAGAGGCTTTGAACGAGAGGCATACCGAAATCTGTGTCGTAGGGGCGGGCTTGCCCTCCTGCCCGTTTTAGCGTGTCTCGTTTCTGCGGGCGAGCAATGCACGCCCCTACAAATTGAAGTTTGAAGTGTTGGAAAACTGCCGCAACCTTGCCTCCCCTTGCGAAGGGCGCCCCTTGTGGGTGTGTAGAGCTGAGGGGGACCGCTTGCGGTGGAGAGGTCGAAAAACATGCGGAAACGTTTGTAAAATCGACCTCTCAGTCATTTTGCTGCGCAAAATGCCAGCTCCCCTTATCGAAGGGGAGCCAAGCGCCTCTTTTAACTCTTCC
>JAFQPT010000115.1 GCA_017411665.1 Oscillospiraceae bacterium
ACCGCTTCCATCACGGTACGGGCCCCGTTGACAACGTCACCGGAAGCGTAAATACCGGGACGGCTGGTTCTGCCCAGTTCGTCAACCGCCAGCAGGCCTCTGGAGGTATTATCCAGACCGGGGGTATTGCTGACAATCAAATTCAAGGGCCCCTGGCTGACGGAAATCATGATGCTGTCGGCAGTCCACAGGGTGTCGCTGCCTTCCACTTCGGTGAGGTTGCCGTTTTCGTCTTCAATCAAATCGCGGAGAATGACGCCCTCGTCCACAATTTCCACAGGCATCTTGTTGTACACAAATTCCACGCCTTCCAGCTGTGCATAGCTGAATTCATGGTGGCTTGCGGCAAGCTTCTGTCTGCGGGACCTTGCATCCCAGACAGCGGTTCGCTTCATCCATAACATGAAATGCCACAAAAACTCCTCCTAAGGGGTAGTATGGCTTCTTATTATCATGTTCATATGGGCAATTCAAGAAAAAGCCGTATACAACACAGAAAACCGACTGTAAAAACAGTCGGTTTTCTGCTTTATTCCTCAAACTGCAAGGTTTTCTTCATACCGTCTTTTCCCATCACGGTCTGCGGGAAAATCGTCCGGATTTCCTCTTCAAATTCCTCCGGATTGGGCGTCGCGGGGCTGAAGTGCGTCAGCCACAACTCCTTCGCCTTCGCTTCTTTCGCAAGCTGCGCCGCATCCTGCATCATCATATGGCAGGTTTCTTCCGAACGGGCACGCTTTTTCTCTGCGCCGAAAATACCTTCCAGCACCAGCAAATCCGCATCTTCGCCGTATTCCGCAATGGCAGGCACAGGTCGGGTATCGGTCGCATACAGCAGCTTCAGACCCTTTCGCGCCTCACCCAATACATCCTCGGGAACAAATCCCTCTGCCGCTTCGCCGCGCTGCAGTTTGCCCCATGCATGCACGGGAACGCCCAGCTGCTTTGCCCGTTTGTGGTCGAATTTTCTCGCACGCTCCAATGCAAAAGAATATCCGTAGCAAGGGATGCGATGAGCCAGTGCAAAGGCATCTACCGTCAAACCGATGCTACGAAATTGTACATGCTCTTCGTTCAGCTCATGAACCACAATCGGGAACGGGATTTCCGGCGCAATGACGCACAGAGACTTCACAATATCTCCCAAGCCTTCCGGTCCGTAAATGGTCACAGGCGCAGTACGGCCTTCATTGGCCATGGTCAGCAGCAACCCCGGAAGCCCTGCAATATGGTCGGCATGGACATGTGTAAACAAAATCACATCAATGGGTTTAAACCGCTGCTTTGCATTGCGAATCGCAATTTGTGTTCCTTCTCCGCAGTCTACCAGCAGCACATGCCCCTCATGCCGCACATAGAGGGACGTCAGCGCACGCTGTGGCAGCGGCAGCATTCCTCCGCAGCCCAGCAAACACACATCAAGCATATCCACACCTCCAATCATTTTTCTCATTATACCGTTTTCTCCACAAAAAGAAAAGGCAGACTTCATCGTCTGCCTTCTTTGTATTAAGTACCCAAATATGCAGCCTTGACTGCATCGTTGGTCAGCAAGTCCGCACCGCTGCCCTGCAGAGTAATGCGGCCCGTTTCCATAACGTAACCCAGGTCCGCGGTCTTCAGTGCCATATTCGCATTCTGTTCAATCAGCAGCACGGTCACGCCCTGCTTATTGATTTCCTTGATAATGTCGAAAATACCTCTGACGATGATGGGGGCCAGACCCAGAGAGGGTTCGTCCATCATAATGACCTTGGGACGGCTCATCAGCGCTCTGCCAACCGCCAGCATCTGCTGCTCGCCGCCGGAGAGCGTGCCGCCTGCCTGCCAGGAGCGTTCCTTCAGGCGGGGGAACAGGTCAAAGACCCAGTTCAAGTCGTCGGTCAGGTCATCCTTACGGAGATATGCACCGATTTTCAAATTTTCCAGAACGGTCATGTCGGGGAAAATACGGCGGCCTTCGGGAACGAGCGTGATGCCGCGCTTTACGATTTCGTTGGCAT
>JAFQPT010000116.1 GCA_017411665.1 Oscillospiraceae bacterium
CCATCCCGAACAAATTCTGCAAAATGGACAAATGCCCCGAGCTGGATATGGGCAAAAACTCTGCAATGCCCTGTACCAGACCTAAAATCACAGCATTGATAATAGACATATGTATACCTCCTAAAGCAGGAATGATTTCAAATCATAAGCTGTCGGACATTCCGACAGATAGTTTAGCATCATATTATAGCATGAGACTGTCGAAATAACAAGAAGGTTCCCAAAACCTTCCATATATCATATATAATAAAAAAGGATTGCATTCAGCTGCAATCCTTTTTATATCTGTCAATTTCTCTGTGAAGGAACTCCAAAGCATCCCCCAATCCGCCCAGACAATCAATCAATCCGTACTCGACTGCCTCTCGTCCATCGACAACCGTACCAACATCATTTGCGATTTCATCTGTCGCCTGCATCAGCTGCTCGAATCGTTCCGTGCTGATGCCGGAATGAGAAGCCACAAACTCGGAAATCCGCTGCTGGGTACGTGCAAAATAACGCCATGTCTGCGGAGCAGCAATTACAAGTCCTGTCATCCGCACGGGATGAATCATCATGCATGCACTGGGTGGAATGAAAGACCGCTTCCCTGCCACTGCCAACGCCACTCCGATGGAATGACTGCCCCCCAGCACCAATGTGGCTGTCGGTTTCCGCATTCCCGCAATCACCTCAGCAATCGCAAGCCCTGCCTCCACATCTCCGCCCATGGTATTGAGCATAATAAGCAAAGCGTCGATTTCGGGGGATTCCTCCACCGCAGCAAGCATGGGCAAGATGTGCTCGTATTTCGTTCCCTTTCCATCCTCGGGTGTATTCTGATGTCCTTCAATTTGTCCCACAATCGGTAAACAATGGATGCTGCCGTTTTTTCCCTTCACATCCGTACTGCCCAATTCTTTAATGGTTTCACGTTGCTGTTCATTCATAAAAAATCCCTCCCGCTGTATTTTGCACAGCCGGAGGGATTTTTAATCATTTATTCGGCATGATAGAGCGCCTTCATTGCCTTATAAGTCATGTAGCAGTCAAACTTGGAAACCAGTTCAAAGGGGGCATGCATGCTCATTACAGGCACACCGGCATCAATGGTCTCAATGTTGCGATTTGCCATGTACTGCGCGATGGTACCGCCGCCGCCCTGATCGACCTTGCCCATTTCGGTCATCTGCCATACAACACCGTAGTCTGCAAAAATCTTACGCAGATGTGCAACCGTTTCAGCGGATGCGTCACTGGTGCCTGCCTTACCGCGGGAACCTGTGTACTTGCAAACACCGATACCGCCGTTCATCTTTGCATTATTCTGCTTATCGCTGACTTCGGGATACAGCGGGTCGTAGCCGTTGCAAACGTCAGCGGAAACACAGAAGCTGTTTGCGTAGCAGGTATGCACGTGTGCGTTCTGTTCATCGCACAGGTCTTCCATAAAGTGGTCAAAGGCTCTGGACAAAATACCGGTAACACCCATAGAGCCTGTTTCTTCCTTATCGGTCAGAATACAGATTGCGGTTCTGTTGGGAATGATATCAAGTTCCAGAATTGCCTGCAATTCCGCAAAGGCGCAGGAGCGGTCATCATGACCATAGCCACCGATCATAGAGCGGTCCAAACCAATATCACGAACCTCCATTGCAGGAACAACTTCCAGTTCAGCAGACAGGAAGTCTTCCTCTACAATGCCGTAACGGCTGTTGAGAATACTCATCACTGCCAGTTTCACACGATCGTTGCCTTCACAGTCATAAGGGATGGAGCCGACAAAAATCTTCATACCTTCACCGGTATGTGCCTCGTGCAGTCCCTTCTTGATCTGATCTGCAGCCAGATGAGGCAGCAGGTCGGTAATCACAAACTGAGGATCCTCGGGATCACGGCCGATTACGATACTCACGGTTTCTCCGTTCTTCAGCGCAACCACGCCATGCATTTCCAGAGGAACAGCAACCCACTGATACTTGCGGATGCCGCCATAGTAATGTGTACGGAAGTACGCCAGATCATCGGTTTCCATCAAAGGATTCTGCTTCAGGTCCAGACGAGGAGCATCAATGTGCGCACCTGCCATCAGGCAGCCCTCATCCAGAGGCTGTTCTCCCATAACCGCCAGAATCAGAGACTTGCCGCGAATATTGCGATACAGCTTTGTACCGGGCTGCATGGGCATCCCGACCTCGTATTCCACAAAGCCTGCCTTTTCAGCCATTTCCACAGCGACCTGTACACATTCACGTTCGGTACGCGAAATATTCAGAAAATGCTTGTAGGCTTCGCAGTATTCATGCAGTGCAAGCTTTTCGTCTGCACCGATCAAGTCATATCCATTCTTAGGACGATAAAACAGTTCCTGTTTCAGTTCATTTGCGTTCATGTTCTGCGATTACCTCCATAAAATAGTGTTTGCATTTTTCGACGAAAACTTCTGCCGTAGAGTCGTTCATCAAAATTTTGTCACAATGCTCACGGTAGAAATCGTCGGATTTCTGAGACGTAATGCGATGACGCGCGTAGTCCTCATTGATGCCGTCACGTGCCATAATGCGGCGAACACGTTCTTCCACAGGTGCAAGAATCCCAACCAACGGACGATAATGCTCCGCCATACCGCTTTCAATCAGCGCAATGGCGTCCACAGCCGCCAATCTGCCACCTTCCATAGCGTAGACACGCAGCATACGTGCGGTTTCTTCCGCAACCGCACCGTGGGTAATGGCATTCAACTCCAGAAGAGCCTCGGGGTCATAGAACACAACCTTTCCGATAAGCTTAGTGTTCAGCACACCGTTTTCATATACATCTCCAAATCGAGCGGTAAGTTTCTCTCTCAGGTCGACACTTGTCGCTCCCAGACGATGATACACCTCATCGCAGTCAATTACAAGCCCCCCAAGGGCATCAATTTGATTTAAGGCAGTAGTTTTTCCGCAGCCGGTACCACCGGTAATTCCAAACACAGTCATGTTTTCTACCAGAGTCTGTGCAATTTCCTCCTCGGAAAGTGCACCTTGTCGCAAAATACGATAGGGTGTTTGGCTCATATCAATGATTGTGGATTCCAACCCGATTCCGCATACACCGCCATCAATTACCGCGTGGATTTCACCGCCCAAACCACGGAGAACCTCCTGTGCGGTTTTGGGACTGGGTGCACCGGAAAGATTTGCGGAAGGCGCCGCCAAAGGCAAACCGCATTCCTGCAGCAGTGCCAATGTTTGCGGATGGTCGGGACAGCGCAGCCCAACAGTGCTGCCACCCGCTCTGACAATTTCGGGCACAGTATCTTTGCTCTTCAGCACAATGGTCAAAGGGCCGGGCCAGAATTTTTCTGCCAGTGCATACGCCGCCTTGGGGACATCCTCGCAATACAGCTCCATGGCAGATGCATCATGTACCATCAGACTCAAGGGCTTCACCTCGGGTCTGCCCTTCACACGATAAATTTCGCTGACAGCAGTTTCGTTCATACCGTTGCCAGCAAGACCGTAAACAGTCTCGGTAGGCACTGCCACCAAACCACCGCTTCGAATGATTTCCGCAGCTTCATGAATTTCGGATGTAATAATTTTGGTATTCATAATGATTTCCCCTCCGAAGATTGCAGTCGTTCTGCCTGGTCAGCAGTCACAATGGCATCAATGATTTCATCCAAATCACCGTTCATAATCTGGTCAATGCGATACAGGGTCAGCCCGATTCGATGGTCGGTCACTCTGCCCTGCGGGAAATTATAGGTACGGATGCGTTCATTGCGCATCCCCGTACCAACCTGACTGCGTCGCTCGGATGCAATGGCATCCGCCTGTTTCCGACATTCCGCATCATACAGTCGGCTGGTCAGAATACTGATGGCACGGTCTTTGTTTTTATACTGGCTTCGTTCGTCCTGACATTCCACCACTGTGCCTGTGGGAATGTGGGTCACTCGAATGGCAGAAGAAGTCTTATTGACCTTCTGTCCGCCTGCACCGGAAGAGCGGAAGGTATCGATTTGCAGATCCTTAGGGTCAATATGGAAATCCACAGGGTCAACCTCGGGTAATACCGCAACAGTGGCAGTACTGGTATGCACTCTGCCGCCGGACTCCGTTTCGGGCACACGCTGCACGCGATGCACCCCGCTTTCGAATTTCAAACGAGAGTAAGCTCCTTCCCCTTCAATCATAAAGCTGATTTCTTTAATACCGCCCAGCTCTGTTTCATTGATGTTCATGACCTCGGTCTTCCATCTGCGGGTATCTCCGTACATGGAATACATACGGTAAAGTCTTGCCGCAAACAATGCAGATTCCTCACCGCCGACCCCTGCTCGGATTTCCACAATGACGTTCTTTTCATCATTGGGGTCTTTCGGCGAAAGCAGCAGCTTCAGTTCGTGCTCCAGACGTTCACGGTCTTCCTTTGCCTGCTCAAACTCTTCTTTGGCAAGCTCACGAAACTCCGGATCATTCATCAGAAGCTGGGCCTCCTCAATGGTCTGCACCGCAGCAAGATAGCTGCGGTAGGTCTCAATTAAGGGCTCCAGCTGATTTTGCTCCTTTTGGAGTTTGGTGCTCATAGCTACATTGTCGTAGGTTTCCGGCTGATTCAGACGATGCTGAATCTCTTCATAACGCCGTTCGATATGTTTCAGTTTTTCAAGCATACGTCCGTTTCATCCTTTCTCAATCTCCCAACAAACTGGTTTGGGTTTCCCCTCTGTCTTCGGGTCTAAGCAGTGCACCTGCAGCAGGAAGCGTTTTCGCCTTGTAACGGCTCTTGTTCTGGATTCCGCTATCGGCAAAAGCTGCCACACGTTCCAGTTTAAACTTCGGCTTCATCTTCAGCACAGCCACACCCTGTGTGGAGCGGCTCGCCTTGGTCTGCAGTACCGCGGAATTGATCATCAGTGCTCTGCCTTCCGTAGTAAACAGTACATATTCGCCCTCTTCCTTCATCTGAATGACTTCTACCAGAGGGCTCTTATCGGAGTAAGCACCTGTCAGGCGCTTGCGGTTGGTTTTTGTTTCATAAACGCTTGCGGGGAATCGTGCCACCTTGCCGTTTTCAAAGAACAGCAGCAGTGTTGCTTCTGGCTCTGCGGGAATCATAGTCAAAACCGCTTCCCCTTCATCCATTTCCAGCTTGGAGGGCAGGAATACACCCAGCACAGATGCCTTGGAGTCTTCCATGTCACGCAGACGCAGCTTGTATACCTGCTGCTTGTCGGTGAACACAAGGAATTCCTTGCGATTGGACGTCTCATAGCTGAGCTTAGGTCCGTCCCCATCCTTGTACTTCTGCTCACTGTTCATGCGCAGAGACTGGGGTGTGATTTTCTTAAAGTATCCCTGCTGGGACAGGAATACCGTGCAGGGATAATCGGGTACGATATCCTCCAATTTGATGGTTTCCACATCTTCCGCCTTAATGATACCCGTACGACGGGGAGAAGGATACTTCTTCATCACATCCTTCAATTCACGGACAATGATATTCTTAATTCTGGTCTTGCTCTTGAGAGTCGCTTCCAGGTCTGCGATTTCTTCTTCCAGCTTGGAGGTTTCTTCCAAACGACGGAGAATATATTCGCGGTTGATGTTGCGCAGCTTGATTTCCGCTACGTAATTGGCCTGAATTTCATCGATTTGGAACCCGCTCATCAGATTGGGCACAACATCCGCTTCCTTTTCGGTTTCACGAATGATTTTGATTGCCTTGTCGATATCCAGCAAAATCCGTCCCAGCCCCTGCAGCAGATGCAGCTTATCCTTCTTCTTCCCCAGATCAAAATGCACTCTGCGCTTCACGCATTCGGTACGCCATGCACACCATTCACTGAGGATTTCCTTCACGCCCATTACCTTGGGATAACCGCCAATGAGGATGTTGAAGTTGCAAGGAAAATTATCCTGCAGCGGAGTCATCTTAAACAGCTTCTGCATCAGCAGGTCGGGATCGGTGCCCTTCATCAAGTCAATGGCCAGCTTCAA
This sequence comes from Oscillospiraceae bacterium, assembly GCA_017411665.1. The sequence continues at coordinate 5,973 of JAFQPT010000116.1, forward strand.
GCCGTCCAGACCCGTTTCGTCGCGCATGTCGGAAATTTCCTTGATTTTCCCGCTCTTGACCAGTTCCGCCACCTTGTCGATAATCAGTTCGGACTTGGTTGTATAAGGAATTTCATAAATTTCAATGATATTTGCCTTCTGGTCGTGTCTCCAGCGGGCACGTACAGGGAAGCTTCCGC
>JAFQPT010000117.1 GCA_017411665.1 Oscillospiraceae bacterium
CCCGCGAGGAGATAATGGTCTTGGTCTGTTCGCCTTCGGCTCTCATCCCAAAACCAATATCACCTCGCGGTTTACACGCCCCCGGTGTAAGCCCGCCGGGTTGCCCGGGCAGGCTTTGGAGTGTAACCATGAATAAGTTAGATGTTAACTCGGATATGTACAGAATTGTCGGATGCGCCTTTGCGGTGTACAATCACTTGAAGCCCGGTTATCTGGAATCGGTGTATGAGAAGGCGTTAGAAAAGGAACTGCTGAATGCAGGCTTTGCGGTTCGCCGTCAGGTGAAGCTTCCGGTGTATTACAAGGGCGAGCTTCTGGATGCGCCGTTTGTCGCGGATATGATTGTGAATGATGCGGTTCTTGTAGAGTTGAAGGCAGTGTCGAATCTTGCAAAGATTCACGAGCGGCAGGTTGAGAGTTATCTGAAAAGTACGGGGATGGAGTGCGGGCTTCTGGTGAACTTTGGGAATTTAAGGAGGTTGGAGTGGAGAATCTTTTGAAGATGGAATCCAAACCATCTATTTTCAGAAATTCACAGTATAAAACAGATTTAAAGAGGTGGACCGGCTTTTATGAACAGGTAACGAATCCGCTCAGCCGGATAACCCAACACCTTTACATTGAATAAATAGGGTGTCTGACATTATAATACTTTGTCTGATATCACCCTGATAAAATAATGGGAGTTTGACCTCCCACTATTTTTTGGTCAGCAGCTGATACCACAATCGGATTTCTCGCGACAGAAGTATCACGAGTGTGACCACGATTAAAAGGTGTTGGGTTATCATATCCACCTCCTTTATTTTGCTCGGTTCGTTACTCCGGCATAAAATATTGTCCCGTTACTATTATGAAGATAGAGGGTGGGACGAAATATAGATACGATTTAGTTCTGGATTATTGCTAACAATTAATTATCTTCACATCCCATCTAAAGATACTGCGAAATGGAACTATCACTCAATCTCAGTTATGCAGACGGATACAAAAGCAGGTCACAGATTGCACGAGTAATTACTGAGACATGGGTTTCTCAAAATGCCTACTGTCCACACTGTGGTTGCGGAACGCTGGTAAAAGATGTGAATAATTCCCCTGTTTTAGATTTCCACTGTCCTATCTGCAAGCAAGGATTTGAATTAAAAAGTAAGTCTGGAAAATATGGGAGAAAAATTGTTGATGGTGAGTACTCAACCATGATTTCCCGAATTACAAGCAGTACAAATCCTGATTTTTTCTTTCTGAACTATCAACTTGATACTAACAGAGTTACTGATTTCCTTTTAATTCCAAAGCAGTTTATTACTGAGAGTATTATTGAAAAACGTCAGCCTCTTTCTGCATCAGCACGAAGAGCAGGATGGACAGGATGTAATATTCTTGTTGAGCGTATTCCAACTGACGGAAGAATTTTTATTGTCAAAGACAGTGTGGTATGCCAAAAAGATGATGTCTTATCCAAACTGAGAGAGACTGAGTTCTTAACACGGATTGATTCTAATAAACGAGGATGGATTGTCGATATCATGCGATGTATCGACACTCTTGATAATGATGAATTTAGACTTTCTGAGTTATATGAGTTTGAGGAAGAATTACAGTCTCTTCATCCAAATAACCATCATGTACAAGCAAAAATAAGGCAACAGTTACAGTTTTTGCGAGATATGGGTTATGTTGAATTTTGTGGAAGAGGGTATTATCGAAAAAGGAGATAGTTATGCCAAAGTATGCTTATGAAATTACAGAAACACTGAGCAAGGTAATTGTACTCGAAGCAGATAATGAAGATGATGCATATCAGGAGTTAAAAAGACGATATCACGAAGGAGAAATTGTTCTCTATAGTGATGACTTTGTAGAGTCAGATATTTTGGAGTTGACTGAAGGCGTGGAGGATATGCCAATTAGTGTGAAAAACTATCGCGGAGAATATGAAACACCGTGGGATTAATGTATCTCTACTATTCCCACAGTCCGCTCCCGGACTCCGTGCATGTCTCCGCTAACGCTTCGACATAAACTCCGTCCGCCCCGCTCTGTTTCTTTCCGCCCGCAAAGACCAGACTAAGAGGTCGCCCATGCCTCCGCATCTCTCCGGCATCGGCTGTCTGTGGGCATCAGTCGGAACATGCCTTCGGGAACTTCCTCCCTTGCCCCATGATTGCCCCGCCGAAATAGAGCGGCACGATTAGTAGCCGCTCCGGCGGGCACACAAAACAAAAAAGAGCATTCATGGAGAGTTCACTCTCCACTCAAGCCTCCTCACATTCCCGAAGTTCAGCAGCATACCCTCTTTTATCCCCGTACTCTTCATATAGCTTACAAGCTGTCTCTCGTGTGCCTGATTCAGCGAAGAGACCGCTTTCAGTTCCAGAATAATCCTGCCGTCCACAACCATGTCCGCATAGAAATCCTTCTTCAGCTCAACACCCTTGTAGAACACCGGAATACGAACCTGACGGGAAACCGAAAAGCCTGCCTGCAAAAGCTCGTATTCCAAAGCCGCCTCATACACCGACTCCAAGTAGCCGGACTTTAACGTGTTGTAGGTCTCAAAAGCACACCGAAGGATTTTCAGTAAATCCGAGTTGTCATCTAATCTTTTCATAGTATAACTCCGAAGCCTGCCCGGGCAGTCCGGGCGGCTCTGCCGCCAAGGTGTGAACCGCGAGACGATATCCCCGGCGGGATGAGAGCGAGGGTTACCGAGCGAACAGACCGACGCGGGTTATCCTCTCGCGGGGAAACGCCTGTGCCCCGCCCCATCCTAC
>JAFQPT010000118.1 GCA_017411665.1 Oscillospiraceae bacterium
AAGGCAACACCGTTAAGGCAATCGTTGTTACCGATTTTGTAGGTACCCGCAAGCAGATTGACGGCCTGTGCAACGAAGTAGAAGTACAGTCCGGCAACAAGGCATACTGGTTCCGCTATGATGAAAAGGGCGAAATCGTAGGCGGTATCGCAAAGTTCATCCAGCCCATCAAGGAACAGGTTGTTGCAGCTCTGGGTCTGCAGCCCAACTGCTTCGTTGGTCTGACTGCAGGCAAGAAGCTGGCTGCTCAGAAGACCGCAGGCGTTCTGCGCAACAAGCTGGGCAACTTCTGCCCCAACCACATGGACACCGAACGCTACGAATTCTGCTGGATCGTTGACTTCCCCATGTACGAAATGGGCGAAGAAAGCGGCGAGCTGGAATTTTGCCACAACCCCTTCTCCATGCCCAACGGCGGTCTGGACATTCTGCTGAAGGCAGAAGCAGGCGAAATTGACCCCCTGTCCATTACCGCATTCCAGTACGACCTGGTTTGCAACGGTGTCGAACTGTCCTCCGGTGCAGTGCGTAACCATGACCCCGAAATCATGATCAAGGCATTTGAGCTGGTTGGTCTGGGCGAAGACGACGTTCGCGCAAAGTTCCCTGCAATGTACAACGCATTCACCTACGGCGCACCTCCTCACGCAGGTATCGCACCCGGTGTTGACCGTATGGTCATGCTGCTGAGCGCTGCGGAAACCATCCGTGAAATCATTCCTTTCCCCATGAACAAGAATGCACAGGACCTGATGATGAACGCTCCCAGCGCTGTGGAACAGAAGCAGCTGGACGAACTGCACATCGCACTGGTTCCTGTAGAAGACTAATTATTGCATATGAAGAACACGATTCTGGAAAAATTCCAAGCAGGTCAGCCTTGTCTGGGTACCTTTACCCATCTGCTGTCCAATACCGGCATTCGCATCTTGTCCCGCACAGGACTGGATTATGCCATCATTGATTTGGAACACAGTACCGTCGGTGAAGGACAGGCTTGTGAGCTGATCATGGCGGCCAATGATGCGGGACTGTGTCCTGCGGTGCGCATCAACGAGATCAGCCGCGGACAGGTACTGAAGGTGCTGGATGCAGGTGCAAAGGCACTGATCGTTCCCCATATCAACACTGTGGAGGAAGTGGAAAAGCTTATTTCCTATGGCAAGTTTGCACCTATGGGTAACCGTGGCTACTGCGCTTCCGCAGATGGCGGCTGGGGCAAAGATGCAGTCTATGCCGACGGCATGGAAGGCTATATGAAGGCTGCCAATGAAAAGACTTTGCTGATTCCCCAGTGCGAAACGATGGGGTGTCTGGAACATCTGGAAGAAATCGTCAATATGGACGGAGTAGCCGGTATTTTTATCGGCCCCTACGATTTGTCTATTGCGATGGGAATTCCCGGTCAGTTTGACCATCCCGACCATATTGCTGCGGTGGAACGCATTCGCAAGACCTGCGCAGATGCAGGAAAGCTGTGTATCGTGTTCTGTGACGGTGCGGAAAAGGCAAATGCCTATTTCCGACAGGGTTTCCCCAATGTGACTATGAGTGTGGATGCATTTATGCTGCTGAACGCTGTGAGTGCACTGGTGGAAGAATCCAAGAATATATGAAAAACAAAAAATCCGAGGCAATTTGCCTCGGATTTTTTGTTTTAGAAAAGTTATTTATCATTAGGTGAGTTTTTGGGGGAGAGATGCAGTTTTGGGATTTGAGGTAAGGTAAATTTTTCCGATTTACCGATTTTCTTTCGATTAGTATTGCCTAAATCGAGAATATCCAGTTCTTGTTTTAGTTGTTCGTATTCCAAATTTGCATCAGTAACTTGAATACCATTGCCGTAAAAACAGTAGGTTTCATCGGCTTTTATAACAAGCGTTGGAATATATTGAATTCCTGGAGTTGTACTTTCTCCCAGTAGAGCATATAAAGGATCTTCTTTATAAACTTCAGCGGTTCTTCCATCATTCCATATTAGCATGGTAGGAATGTCGTCTAAATATGTAGTAAATGCCCGTCCTGCGAGATTTACACATTGAAATTTTTGCTGCTTAAAGGCCTTAAGATTCAGTTTGTCTGCAATAGTATATATGACAGCTCCACTAAGGTCTTTTCCTAAGGCTTCTTTGAAATCCTTTGGTTTGTATTCACCAAGAGCTGATTTATGGCCCTGTTGTCCAATTATTGCGGCATATGGTTGCATGGAAACAAATTCGAATTTTTTACCAGAACCAAGAGCATTTAATAGAGTTTTTTTACACTCGCGAAATACGGGACGAAAAATAAATTCAACATCAATAACCCGAAAATCTTTAATTGATGATAATAAAATATGGGTTCCGTACAGGTCATAATAATCGCTCATATTATTCATCCTTTCCCGTTTTTGAAATTGTAACGCAATATTTAGTATGAGTCAATATAATCCGGTTCCCTTGCCTAAATAAGAAGATATTTTTATGAATGGAAAACATAGGAGATAATTTCTTTCGAATGCAACCCTATACAAATCGCAAAATAATATGCTATAATACACTATTATAATGCCTTATTATGTGCATATATCGGATAGGAGGGGAAATATGGTCTCAAAAATCCGTTCATTCGGTCTAAAAGGCATCGGCGGTTACGAAGTATCCGTAGAGTGCTACGTGTCCAACGGCTTGCCGGGCTTTGATATTGTGGGCTTGCCCGATACCGCTGTTAAGGAAGCCAGAGACCGTGTGCGCGCTGCCATCAAAAATAGCGGCTACAAATTCCCTGTGTCCAAAATGACTGTCAACCTTGCACCTGCAGACACCAAAAAGGTGGGCACGGTCTACGACCTGCCTGTGCTGTTGGGTCTGCTGTCTGCGACGGAACAGATCAAGAACATTGGTGATGACTATGCATTTTTCGGTGAGCTGAGTCTTTTGGGGGATGTGCGACCCGTATTCGGTGCGCTGCCTATGGCCATTGCTGCACAGCGTGTGGGCGTGAAGCATCTGTTTGTGCCTGCGGAAAATGCTGCGGAGGCAGCCTTTGCCGAGGGAATCAGCGTTTATCCCGTGGCAACCGTCATTCAACTGTTGAAGCATTTGAGCGGGGAAGAGCCCATTGCCCCTGCGCCCAAGCCCGAAATTAAGGCAGAGCAGCACCATGTGCCCGACTTTGCGGATGTCAAGGGACAGGAAAATGTGAAGCGTGCGTTGGAGGTTGCTGCTGCAGGCGGACATAATATCCTCATGTCGGGGCCTCCCGGTGCAGGCAAGAGCATGCTTGCCAAGCGTCTGCCGGGGATCCTGCCGGATATGAGTTGGGATGAGGTCATCGAAGCCACGGAAATCCATTCGGTAGCGGGGCTCACAAGCTCGGCGAACCCCGTGGTTGCCACAAGACCCTTCCGTGCACCCCATCACACAGTATCCTCTCGTGCCATGAGTGGCGGCGGGACCAGTCCCAGACCGGGTGAGATTTCACTGGCGCACAACGGTGTACTATTTTTGGACGAATTTCCCGAATTCCCCAATCAAGTATTGGAAGTTCTCCGTCAGCCGCTGGAAGACGGCGTGGTCACAGTCTCCCGTGTGTCGGGAACGGTCACGTTCCCCAGCCGATTTATGCTGGTGGGTGCCATGAATCCCTGTAAGTGCGGTTGGTATGGACATCCCGGCGGTCGTTGCAAATGCTCCGAGACAGCTGTGCGGAAATACCGCAGCCGTATTTCCGGCCCTCTGATGGACAGAATGGATTTGATTCTGGAAGTACCTGCACTGGAATATGAGGAACTGCGCCGCAGAGACAAGGCCGAATCTTCCGCAGACATCAAAAAACGGGTCAATGCCGCCCGTGAGATTCAGCGCAAACGCTTTGCGGGGACGAATGTGACTTGCAATGCCCAGATGGGGCCCAATGAGGTACGGGAATATTGTGAACTGACTGCAGCGGGGGAGACCTTGATGCAGCGCGCCTTTGACCGCATGGGACTGTCGGCCCGAAGCTATGACCGCATTCTGCGTGTGGCGAGAACCATTGCCGATTTGGCAGGCAGCGAGGAGATTCAGCCCACCCATGTGGCGGAAGCCATTCAATACAGAACGTTCCAATTCGGTGACGAACAATAAAATGAGTTTAACACCTCATCCGCCCCTGCGGGGCACCTTCCCCTCAAGGGGAAGGCTTATTTGAGTAACTATAGATTTTGAAAGAGGTAATGATACTATGAGAGATATGATTCTGCTGAAGCAGGGCGAAATCGTTCTGAAGGGTCTGAACAAGCGCTCCTTCGAACAGAAGCTGCTGAGCAACATTCGCAACCGACTGAAGATGATCGGTGACTTTAATGTTTATTCCGTACAGTCTACCGTATATGTAGAGCCCAAGACCGACGATGAAGATCTGGATGCAGCATTTGAAGCACTGACCAAGGTCTTCGGTATCGCAAAGCTGAGCCGCGCAGCGGCCTGCGAAAAGAACGTGGATGCCATCGTAGAGCTGGCAAAGAGCTATCTGGCAGACGATATGGCAAATGCAAAGAGCTTCAAGGTGGAAACCAAGCGCTCCGACAAGGCATTTCCTATGACCAGCATTCAGGTCAGCCAGTACGTCGGCGGCGAGCTGAACGAAGCGTTCCCCCATGTTCCCGTAGACGTGCGCAACCCCGATTTGATCGTTCACGTAGAAATCCGTGACTATGCTGCTTACGTTCACGCACAGCCCACACCCGGTGCAGGCGGTATGCCCGTCGGCTCCAACGGCCGTGCCATCACCATGCTGTCCGGCGGCATCGACAGCCCCGTCAGCACCTACATGATTGCAAAGCGCGGTGTAAAGCTGATTCCCGTGCACTTCTTCTCCTTCCCCTATACCTCCGAGCTGGCAAAGCAGAAGGTGATTGAGCTGGCACAAATCCTCACCGATTACTGCGGTACCATGATGATTGAAATCGTGCCCTTCACCAAGATTCAGGAAGAGATCCGCGACAAGTGCCCCGAAGAATACTTTACTCTGATTATGCGCCGTATGATGATGCGCATCTGCACCAAGATTGCAGAAGCAAACGGCTGCAAGGCAATTGTCACCGGTGAAAATCTGGGTCAGGTGGCAAGCCAGACCATGGAAGCAATGGCATCCACACAGTCTGTTACCTATCTGCCCACGCTGCAGCCTCTGATCGGTATGGATAAGGAAGAAATTGTTACCATCGCAAGAAAAATCGGTACCTTCAACACCTCCATCCTGCCCTATGAAGACTGCTGCACTGTATTTACTCCCCGCCATCCCAAGACCAAGCCCTCTCTGGCGGAAGTTGCAGAAGTAGAACAGGCACTGGACGTAGATGCACTGGTAGAAGAAGCAGTTGCAAATATTGAAAGAGTAAAGGTGAAGCTCGGTGAATAACAGTCACGCAGTAGAAATCATCGGTGTCGGCACAGAGCTGCTTCTGGGCGGCACTACCAATACCGATGCAAGAGATATTTCCGAAATGCTCACTCAGTTGGGCATCAATGTGTTCTATCACACCGTAGTTGGCGATAACCCTGCCCGTTTGAGACAGGTTATGGACATTGCCATGAAGCGTGCAGACATCATCATTACCACAGGCGGTCTGGGCCCCACCTGCGATGACTTGACTAAGAACATCATCGCGGAAGCACTGGGCAGAAAGCTGGTGTACAATGAAGCGGAAGGCGAAAAGCTGAAGGAATACTTCGTGCGCCGCCAGAAGGTCATGACCGACAACAACCTCCAGCAGGTGTACCTGCCCGAAGGCTGTATCGTCCTGTCCAATGACTGGGGTACCGCACCGGGATGCATTGTCGAAGACGGCGAGCTGACTGTGATTATGCTGCCCGGCCCTCCTCATGAATGCAACAGCATGATGCGCCACCGCGTCATGCCTTATCTGGAAAGCAAGAGCGGCGGCATCATTGTCAGCCATAACTACCAGATTTTCGGTATGGGCGAAAGCGAAGTGGAGCATCTGCTGCGGGACGAAATGAACTCCTTCACTAACCCCACCATCGCACCTTATGCAAAGCGTTATGAATGCTATGTTCGCGTCACTGCCAAGGCAGACACCGAAGAACAGGCAGAAGAAATGATTAAGCCCGTAGGTGAATTGGTCAAGGCCAAGCTGGGCAATGTGGTATACGGCACCGACCTGAGCGGGCTGGACAGACTGGTCATGGACCTGCTGCTGGAACGCGGCATGACCCTGTCCGCTGCGGAGAGCTGCACAGGCGGTCTGCTGGCCAAGCGCATGACCGATTTCCCCGGTGCATCCGCTGTATTTGTCGGCGGTGTGGTCAGCTACACCAACGAAATGAAGATGAAAGTGCTGGGTGTAAAGCCCGAAACACTGGAACAGTACACTGTGTACAGCGAAGAAGTGGCCAAGGAAATGGCAGAAGGCGTGAAGGCACTGACCGGCAGTGATCTGGCGGTATCTCTCACGGGTCTGGCAGGCCCCGACGGTGACGGAGTACACGATGTGGGCACGGTCTGCATCGGTCTGGCAACTCCCGAAGAAACCATCACCGCTGAACTGCACATTCCCGGCAAGAACCGCGACCATGTCCGTATGGCTGCCACTCAGTGGGCTCTGGATATGGTGCGCCGCTATCTGACCGGTGTTCCCCTTGAAAAGCGCACAAACGTATAATAAAAACTCCGTTCTCAACTGCGAGAACGGAGTTTTTTATTACTTGTTTTTGAATACAAACAGTTTGCTGAGGATGTAGTTGAGGATGACCACAATCACACTGACCAGAATTTTGGAAACCATACCATCAATGCCCAGAATTGTCTGATTGAGGCCGATGGCTACCAATGCAGGTACGGCAATCATTTCAAAGACGCCTGTTGCCACTCTGGAGGACAGGAATTTGGTCAGCTCGGGGAAGAGAATGTTCGCTGCCCAGCTTTTGCTTTGGAATACCCACAGCTTGTTGGTGATGAATGCAAACAGAACGGCGCAGACCCAGGACAGGATGTTTGCCCAGAAGACTACGGAGTCCAGACCCTGCAGCAGCAGTACAAACAAACTGTAGCTGCCCCAGCTGACAACGGTGGTCATGCCGCCCCAGAACAGATAGTCAATGGCTTCTTTGTATGTATGATAAAGTTTACATAACTTGTTGAACATTGCTGTGAACCTCGTATGATTTGATGCATGGCATTGTACCACGATGCGGGAAATCCTTCAACCCTGTTTCCGTAAACGAATGGCGGAAAAAATACCGGAAAGGAAAATCAGTCCTCCCAACGCCAGTAAACCCGCTCCTGCGGTGCCGCTGATGTCACCCAGCCACCCAACGATGGGACTGGCAAGAATCATTAACACACTGTAAGCCATCATGTTCACACTGACAAGGGTGGCGCGCTGGTCACTGG
>JAFQPT010000119.1 GCA_017411665.1 Oscillospiraceae bacterium
CAAGCCGACTCTTCTCAGAGTCGGCTTGCGCTTTCTCCCGCCAACGGCGAGAGTCCCCTTTGTTTCGTCTTTGCGGCCGAACTTCCGCGAAGCTTTTTCACCGGTCTGAAGCTCCCGTTTTCACAGCGGGAGCCTCTTCTTTACGCATCTGTGTCGAATTGTGCAGAGGTTCTTCACTTGTTTTTCTCATGGAACTGTGTTATTCTGCTGTTTAAGCAATATTTTCAGCAGCCTTCAAGGAGCTTTTTATGAAACTCAAAAAAACGCTTTCCTTAATATTTACCCGTATCTTCGTGTTCGGGATTGCCTTGCTGCTGCAGCTCGGATGGTTTTTCCTGAGCCTGTTCGCTCTGGGCAGCTACAGCGAAGCAGCCACAGTGGTGTTATGGGTGCTGAGTATGCTGGTGGTCATATACATCATCAACGGTCACTCCAAGCTGTCTTATAAGCTGGCATGGATCGTACCCATTCTGGTATTCCCGCTGATGGGCGGCGTGCTGTTTTTGATTTCCGGCGGCAAAAATCCCAAAAAACGTCTGCGCAAGGCCATCGAAATGCAGCAGAAGCGAAGCAAACCCACCCTTCCCAACTGTACCGAAACTCTGCTGTCCATCGAAAACAGTCATCTGCAAAGCCAGAGCCGCTATCTCATTCGGCAGGACTTCCCCGTTTACGGCGACACGGAAACCAAATACTATTCCGTCGGTGAAGACGGTCTGGAAGACCTCCTTGCCGCACTGGAAGGCGCCAAGAAGTTCATCTTCATGGAGTATTTCATCATCAAAACGGGCAAGCTGTGGGACTCCATTGTGGACGTGCTGGAGCGAAAAGCCGCAGAAGGCGTGGATGTCCGTCTGATTTACGACGACGTCGGATGCCTATCCGTCCGCTTTGACAAAACACTGAAGAAAAAAGGCATTTCCGCCATCGCCTTCAACCCCTTCATTCCCATTTACTCTACCATTATGAACAACCGCGACCACCGCAAAATTCTTGTGGTGGACGGCAATCTGGCCTTTACGGGCGGCATTAATCTGGCCGATGAATACATCAACGAGGAAGAACGCTTCGGTCACTGGAAGGACAGCTTTGTGCGACTGAGGGGCGCGGGGGTCTGGAGCTTAACGCTGATGTTCCTGCAGATGTGGAACGCACTCAAGCCCACGGACAAGACCTTTACCAAGTTCCGTCCCACCGAAGCCTTTACAGGCGACGGCTTTGTTCAGCCCTACTGCGATTCTCCTCTGGATTACGAGTATCTGGGCGAAAATGTGTATCTGAACATGATCAACAACGCCTGCAGATATGTGTACGTCATGACGCCGTATCTGATTCTGGACGAAGAAATGAACACCGCCCTGCAGCTGGCAGCCAAGCGCGGTGTGGATGTCCGTATTCTGACCCCCGGTATCCCCGACAAAAAGAACGTCTGGCATCTGACCCGCGCGCACTACCCCGATTTGCTGGAGGCAGGTGTCCGTGTATTTGAATACACCCCCGGCTTCCTCCACTCCAAAAACGTGGTTTGCGACGACGAGGTCGCTGTGGTGGGCACCATCAATATGGACTACCGCAGCCTGTGCCTGCACTTTGAAAATGCGTGTCTGTTCATCGGCGGACAGGTCGTGACCGATGTGCGCAATGACTGCGAGCAAACCTTCAAGGTGTCCAAGGAAATCACCATGAAGCACATCAAAAAAAACCGACGCAGCTCCGGTCTGCTGCACAATATTTACTACGCAGCTCTGCGACTGTTTGCACCGCTTCTGTAACCTAAAAACGCTCAAAAGGGCGGGGAATTTCCCCGTCCTTCTTTATTTTTACACATTTGTCTATTTCAATAAATCGATTTCTTACAATTCGGCAATATCTATTTCTCTCTCTTTGTGATACATTTAAATCAGAAATTGTTTTGCTTCTCCGATGTTCTCGGAGAGCCCCGTCTTCCAAAGGAGGAACCCCATGAAAGCTAAGAAATTATTGAGCATTCTGCTTTGCCTTGTCATGATGTGCACTCTGCTGCCCATGACCGCTCTGGCAGAAGGTGAAACCATCATCACCCACGTGACCATCGTCAACGCACCCACGCTTGTTGCGGGACAAAAGCTCAACAGCTATTCCGCACAAAGCACAACCCCCGGTGTTTTGACCGTCACTCCCAGTGGCTACGACGGTCTTCAGGTTTGGGACGTCACCGGCGGCGGCCGCGGCGTCGTCAACGGCAATACTGTCATTGAAGCCGGACGCACCTATTCCATTCGTGTTTTTGTAAAAGCAGCCGACGGATATCTTTTCCCCCGTAACGAGAACATTACCGCAACAATCAACGGCATGACCGCTTCTACCGGCTATGTAGCGGACTATGATACCTCCAATCACAGATACAGATTCACCGAAGTGAACATCACTGTCCCCGAGGCTCCCGTTGCAGAGGTAACAGGCATCAGCATTGACCCCGCTTCCGCATCCGTGGAACAGGGCAAGACCCAGCAGTTTACCGCTACCGTCAGCGGCACC
>JAFQPT010000120.1 GCA_017411665.1 Oscillospiraceae bacterium
AGAGCTCGTTTACATGACCGACGAAGAAGGCAACATCATTTACGAAGACGGTTTCCCTGTTGTTGACATGGAAAAGTCCAAGTTCATCGAAGGTCAGAACGGCAAGCAGACTTCCGATTACGGTCAGTCTACCGGTATGGTCAGCCAGTCTGTACAGTTTGCGATCAGACATGAAAACGGTGAATTCTTCTTTGCTTACTGCATGGACGCATCCACCGGCGCAGGCCCCACCGGCAACAGATGGTACAACATCCGCAATCTGGAAGATGCGATTGAATCCGAAGATAATCCTGACGGCTACATTACCGCTGAAGAAGCGGCTCAGATTCGTGCCATTGCTACCAACGGCTACTGGGGTACGGAAACAGGCAGAGGCAGCGTAGAAAGTCTGAAGGAACTGCTGAAGTCTGTTTACAACGAAGATTCTCAGATCACCGTACGTTACCCCGGCAGCAACGAACCTCATGTATATGACATTTACGAGCTGATCGACGGTCTGACCGAGCACGAAGCTCTGGCTTGCACCCAGGCAGCAATCTGGACCTTCGCAAACAAGGATGACATCACCTACAGAACCAATGCAGGTGTTGCTCTGGCTGAAGGCGGCTCCGTAATCGGCGTGCTGAGCGCTCACAAGTATCAGAACAGCAAGGGCGGTTGGCTGAATGAATACAAGCCCGCAGAAGATGGCGAAAGCGATGCAAGACTGCAGGCACTGTACAGAGCACTTCTGCAGCTGGATCCCATCTACTCCGATGGTGAGCTCCGTGAAGACAGCACCGTGATTCCCAACGAAGGCGTTGTCAGTGATGTAGCGATTGTTGTAAAAGACAAGGTAGAAGACGATGCCGCAAATCAAGACGACAACAAGGATAACGACGTATTCAACACCGAACTGAACTTCAAGTTGGCATTTGTTCCCGGCGAAAACGATGAAATGTACGTCATTTTGATGGACGCTGCCAACCAGCCCATTCTGGGTGAAGACGGTCAGCCCATCAAGAAGCTGCTGGCAAGCGAAAATTCCGCTAAGCAGGGTGAAGATGTAATCAAGCCCGTTGACGGCGTTTACACTCTGACCGGTCTGAAGGTCAGCGAAAACTCCGACTTCCAGTTCGATCTGCGTCTGGAAGGTACTCAGTATCTGAACGAAGGCGTTTACATCTATCAGGCTGAAGGCGGCCGCCGTGAATCTCAGACTCTGGTAGGTCTGGCAAAGGGCGAACAGAAGGTTGAAGTTTCCACCATGATGACCATCAACTTCAATGTGGATGAAAACAACAACGTTGTTGCCGAACGCGTATGGCACGAAGAAGACCGGAACGAATATGATGTTCCTACTGAAGAGCCCGTACCCTTCAACTTCGGTCACGTAGTACCCAGACCCCTTGACAACATTCCCGATGAAGAAGTGCCTCTGGCAGACGCACCTCAGACAGGCGACGAAGCAGCGTTCTTCGCAATCCTGACTGTACTGGCAGGCATCTCTCTGATGGCAATGCGCGTTTCCGAACAGAAGCGCAAGGAAGAAGCTTGATTCACAAGTTACCGAACATAAAAAACGAGGTCATAAGACCTCGTTTTTTATTTGGAGAAAACGCGGGAATCATCCCTCAAAATATGCTGTCATTCTGAGCGAAGTGTGCATCTTCAAACTTTGATTGAGATGCCGTAGTCTCCGCAGAGCCGCCGTTTTTTTCCTAATGCGACAAGTTTCTTGTATTTTCGACACAGCTGTGATACGATTGCTTCACACAAAAATCACACTGAGAACCGGAGGTTCTGTATGAAAAAGAAACTCATTACGCTCCTGCTGGCAGTTGCCATGATGTACTGTCTCAGCGGATGCTTCGTAAAGACACTTTACGAAAATTACAAGACCGAGCACGTGTCCGTTGTAGTCACCGAAGAAGATATCATGCAACTGGAGGACTACCCCAACCTGCTGTCTGCAGACTTGAGCGGCAGCACCTGCTACGATGCCATCGAGGAATATAAGCGCAACCACCCCGAAGTGGAAGTCACCTACACCATCAAGGTACTGGACAGCTTCTACCCCATGGAAACCGCCGAACTTGACCTGTCTGACATGACAAGCGACCGTGTGGGCGAAGTCATTGAGCAGCTGGTACGTCTGCCCAAGGTCACCGCCATCAATCTGATGACCGCAGAAGGGACTTCTCAGCTGACCCTCACCGATGTCAAGCAGCTGATGGACGTATACCCCAACGTGACCTTCACCTACTCCTTCGACTTTTTTGGGCAGACCGTTGACCTGTATCAGGAACGTCTGGAATATGTAGAAGTGGAAATGGGCGATGCTGTGGAAGCACAGCTGCGTGACATGCTGACCGTCATGCCCAACATCAATTACATCCTGCTGGACCGCTGCGGCTTCACCAGCCCCGTACTGGACGGTCTGAACAAGGAATTCCCCGACACCAAAATCGTATGGCGCGTATTCTACGGCAGAAACGGCAACCGCTTCAATGCACTGACCGACGAGACTGTCATCCGCTCCAGCCACCATCTGACCAATGACACTGTCAGCGAAATGCAGTATCTGACCGAGGTCAAGTACATGGACATCGGCCACAACGAACGCCTCACCGATATCAGCTTCATC
>JAFQPT010000121.1 GCA_017411665.1 Oscillospiraceae bacterium
ATGGGATAGATGGAGCCGTCAGGCGCCGTCTTCCACGACATATCGCCACCGAGGTCAGCAGGGAAGATGCTGATAACTATTGCAGAAGCAGCAACGGTTCCACCGCCTTCCGTCTGGATGGCGACCTCTGTGACATTATCGGCGGATGTGCGGAAAACCAACGCCTGCGGATTGGAATGCCCGTCAATCGAAACAGTAAAGGAGGGCGCAGCAGATGGAGTGTCCTGTTCCGTTTTCGGGTCATCCTGCGGCTGAAATACAGGCTGCATCCGCTCGTGCAGCCGGGTGAGCACCACCGCGGTCTCCGCCCTGGAAATGGAGTCCTTCGGCTTAAACTCCTTTGCGTTGTTGCCGCTCATGAGTCCGTGGTCCCGCATAGCTTGTATGCCATCCTCTGCCCACGAACTGATTTCCCCGGAATCGGCATACGTAGAGATGTCCTCTGCCTGTGTCTCCGGTTCCATGTCATTCAGCACCAGATAATGATGCAGCATCACCGCGACCTGCTCCCGCGTGATTTCTCTCTTTGGAGAAAAAGTGGTGGCAGTAGTGCCGCCGGTGATTTTATTTTCATAGGCCCAACTGATATACGGAGCAGACCAGCCATCGGGGTCAATATCGGTAAAGGGGCTGTGATTCTCCGCGTTTTCATCCACGCCGCTCATCCGCCCAAGAGCCGTTACAAACATCTCTCGTGTGATAGCGTCCCCTGGGCCAAAGCGTCCATCCTCATAGCCGCCGAAAATACCGTGCTCGGTGACATGCTCCACCGCGGAGGCATACCAGGCACCTGCCGGAATGTCGGTATACTCTGCCGCTAAAGCGGCGCCTGTAAGACTGGCCATCACCGTCAGCGTAAGAGCAGCGGTTGCGATTTTCTTGATAAACTTCATGTCGGTCATCCTCTCAAATGTGTGAT
Source organism: Oscillospiraceae bacterium (assembly GCA_017411665.1). Next base: position 920 of record JAFQPT010000121.1, read on the forward strand.
AGAACAGATTTTTGTTGTGTTTTTGAGTTTGCTCTTCACTTTCAGTATGGAAGACTCAAGAGAATCTTGCTTTTCGCATATAACTTAAATTATGTTTCTGCAGAAAGTCAAGAAACATCTTTGTTTTTGTAACGGATTGACGGGAAAAGAATAGCGTGTGTATAATGAGAGCGTATATATAGGCTATGGCAGGCGATTGAAGCGCTCAAAAAAAGAACTGCATCGCCCGGATGCAGTTCTTTGTATCATGATTCTGTTGTGTCATCGCCTGCCTCATCAAAGGAGTAGTTGGCGAGTTCATCAAAGTCGAGAAATTCGGGCAGCGTCATGCTGAACGCATGAGCAAGTTTATGTATGGTCTTGAGGCCGGGATTAGATGTCCTGTTGTTAATGATGTGGGCAAGGGTGGAATGGCTGACGCCGCTCATCATAGACAGTTGATACAGGGAGATTCCCCGCTGGTCACAGAGGTAGTTGATTCTTTTCTTTATGATTTGAGAGTAATCGTCCTTCATATCCGTCCACCTGCTATCAATAGGATTTGCCGAATTCGGTCATAGTATCCTCATGATAGCAACTTATTTGCCCCACTATTGCCGAATTCGGCAATAGTGCCCGGGAAAAAGAAGGGAGAAATTATGGCGGTCTGTACGATAATCGGGCATAGCGAGCTATATGATGCTGATTTGGACGTGAAGATTGAAAAAGCGATTGCCGCCATCGCCCGTCAGAATGAGGAAATAGATTTTTGGTTCCACAGGGCATTCGACTTCGCTTACACAGTTCTTATGGCTGTAATGCGGGCAAAGGCCAAATATTCAAAGAAGAAAATCACCATAACGCTGGTGGATACGGAAATCAGGCGTAAGGAGACACAGTGGACGGACCTTTTTCTTGGCTGGAATTTTCCGCCGTGTGTATTTGACCGGCTGCTCGTGCCGCCGTATGCGGATGAGCTGCAGAGCGCGTCTGAAGGAGAAGAAGAAAGTTCGGACAACGCTCATAACCTTCGGGTATGGAGAAAGATTGAACGATGGGTGCTGCGGGAGTCTGACTACTGCCTGTGTTATACATACCGGGAACTGATGGAATCCAAGACAAGCCTGTATCAGTACGCTATGAGAATCAAATCCTTGCGAATGCTGGATTTGACGGCTCCGGAGACAACGGCGTTTTTTAGAGAGCGGGTAAAGCGGTTCCCTCGCAGCGAATACGCTATCTTTTGCTATTGGGACCAGGGGGATACCTTAAAGAGCATTGGCCAGAGGTATGGCATCACCGGTACCGCTGTGGAGCGCAGGCTGAATCACATCCGAAAGAAGCTCCGTGGGCTTGGACAGGACAGGTTTAAGAAGATGGTGCCTAATGTGGATGCTCGGCGGTGCGGCATTGTTCTTACGGGTGTCGGAACAGAGGAGGAATGCAGGGAATTGCGGAGTACGATTGCCTATCTGCACCGAAACCACGGGGTACGGGAATACTGGGTGAAAGACGGGTTTCTGGCATCTGGGTACTATGGAGAGGTCAAGAATCTCCTTGAACGGTGGCGGGACAGCAGGCTCATTGTTCTAACGGCGCGAGGTGAAAACGTAGACGAGCTTGTGGAAGATGCCTGGCAGAGGGGGTCGCAGTATTGCGGTGTCAAGTATTTTGAACCGGGCTGTAAAACTCCACGGGCAAGGAACCTAAGGACGTTAAAACACATCATGGACAGCACGGATTACTGTGTGTATAGTTCGGCAGTGGAGTCCGCCTTCCGAGACAGCATTGAACGGCATATCAGAGGCAGGCAGCCGAAGGTGGCATTTGACATCGGCAACACAGATATCTGCATCAAGAAAGTGGAAAAAGAAAGCAGCGAGCTTGGGTGACCAAACTCGCTGTTTTTTGGTGTTACAACGCGCCTAACTTTTCGGCCGCAACAGAAATCTGCTCTGTTGTAGGGTCCCAACCGAAAAAGATGATTTCAACAATGTGGTCATCATAGCAGACAAGATACCAACTCATAGGTCCTGTGTCCTGCACACAAAGCTGGTAAACCTCGTTAGCATTCCATGGCGTGGCGTCTTGCGGTTCATAGATTTGCTTATGACCAACGGGGATGCGTTCATCATGAGTCTCATCCATTTTCTCAATTAGTTCCTGCTTGCACATCTCGTACAATGCGGGGACTTTTACATATGTGACAGTGTATTCCAGGTCAAGGAGTTCTTCATAGTTCTCCGCATCATATCGTCCCCGTTGGCGACCCGTGTACTGACCAAGGAAAAGAGACTCATCACCGGTCCATCTATAGGAATATCCGTCAGAAGGAGTGTCAACCATATCCTCTACACGCAGGGGAAGGTCATGGTCGTAAAACTCCCATGTTCTGCCATCGTGCTCATAAGTTCCGGCAGCATCTTCGCTAATTGCTGTCCAGTCAAAGGAGTCCGATAGGATAATGTGCGTGATAACTCCCATGAGGGCAAAAGAAATCACGAAGCTTGTTGCAATCGTCAAGACCATGTTTACCTTGGCCGCGACTTTCCGGCGTTTGAGCGTCACCATAACAAAGCGAACGGTGGCAAAGACAATAGCGACCTGCCCGATTGCAAGAAGAACGTATCGCAGAGCATAATTGGTCAGAATGGTCATTGTGTAGAGCAGAAACGCAACGAGAACAATGACCAGCGCAATATACTGGACAATCAGAGGCTCTTTAGGTAAAACAAGGTATCCATTTTCAGCGGCTTTTCTCGCTTTCCGATACCACAGGAAATAGGCTGACAGTTCACTGGTGCTCATTGCTGCAATAGCAATCCAGCAGATAACTGTGAACGTGTTGGCTGAACTTGAAAATACACTGATGGGGCTGTTAAGAATCCGCATGATAATCAGTCCGAACCAAAGGAGGCTGATTAAGAATATGGCGCCCCACTGGAGTAGGAAGCTCTTTTTTGCCGTGCGGTGGATGTTTTCAACCTGCACCACTGGGTCTGTTTCCAACGGCATAGGTGACTCCTGCTCGTTATAGAAAATCTGCATCTGTGCAGTCTGTGCAGCCAGCTTCCAGCCAGTTCGCTCACAATATTCCCACATAGCCTTTTGGCTTTCCGACGGCTCCGGGTCAAATGCAGACGCCTTTGAAAAGAAAGTAATGGAGAAGTGGAGTTTTTGGGGTTCAATGCGTTTGTACTGCCATATATTGCTGTCGGCCTTGGTCAGCATCCAGCCTTTGGATGCCATTTGCTCAAGGTCTTGTTCGATAGCAGGGAAATTGAAAAAAGAATGCCTGTTGAACTTGCGCTTGATATCCTTCATGTTAAATCCTCCTCTCCAAAGACCGCAATATAGTCAGCGGCCTGTGCTCGAATGCGCTGAAATTCCTTGGAAACCATATCCCTGCCCTTATCTGTAAGGATATAACTGCGGCGGCGTCCTTCCACCTTAGTTTCACGAATCATCTCTGCCTCAACAAATTGTTCCAGCAGGTTGTATAGTGTGCCGGAGCCAACGCCGACACGTCCATTTGTCATAGCCGGTATCCTGTCCAGTATGTCCATGCCGTAGCACTCATTCTTTAAGCAGAGCAGTACATAAAACATCTGCTCCGTCAACGTGCGGAATTTTTCCCTTGGCACAGTGGCACCTCCTATTCTCGAATATCGAGTATTCTTGATTTTAGTATATACTCGAATATCGAGAATGTCAACAGAAAAATAAAACGGGCAGTACCATGTGGTACTGCCCGATAGTTATTCGCCATCTGCTTTGGGGAGAAACAGGACACCCTTGTAAGAGGCCATTGTTTTGTCTACTGATTCCATCTCCAGAAAGGAGGAGGCGATTCGGTTGGATACTACGGTGGGAATGAGCAGGGCTGCATTCTCCTGCCATTCTTCCTCTGCGGAGAAATCTTCCTGCCCTTCAAACAGGCGAAAGAAAAGCCCCTTATCTTCCGGCCGCTGGTTGGTAAGCATGATTTCCCAGTCTGTGTCGTCCCGTTCAGTGTCAGACTTGATATGTCCTCCAAAATTTTCCTCGGCCCACTTCTGAACAAGGGCATCCAATTCATGCCAATCCAGATAGATGCACTGCGAATAATGTTTCATAGGTTGCCCTCCATTTCCTTTTCCAGCTGTTTCTGCTTTGCCTCGAAGTCTGCTATGAAGCGGGGAAGGAGTCGTTTATACTCTTTTTTGCTCATGACAAAGTGGACATGGAAATGTAGTCTCGAATAGGGATTTTTGATTTGCAGCACCGGGTCATTAGATTCATATTCCACATTCCATGTGCGAAGACGCCAGTCCAGTTCTTCCAGCGGCCGTCCCATGAGATAGGAAAGGTCTGCCGGCGTCTTTGGTATCACTTTGATGGACACAGGAGGCCGCTTGCCCTTGGCGGAATCCGGATAAAACAGCCACAGGGAGCTGAAATCCCCCGGTTGCTGACGGCCGTCGTCGATGCCTGTTTTGACTGGACGGATGCGCTCCTTTCCGCCCACAACATGCTCAAGGCACCTGCTGCCATCGATTTTCACATCGGCCATTGTGTGGATACGGGATTCCGGGTTGTTCAGCTCCTTGAGCAGGAAGGCCTCGTTTGCGTGAGCGGCCTCTGTGAACATGGTGCCAATGGTTTTTGTGCCATGCGAGCCGAAGAAGCGATAGCGGACATGGGAATCCATGTTTAGGACCTTGATTTCCGTTTTATCGAACAGCTCCCAGAACCGTTGCTCTGCAACACGGGCAACCGCCTCTCTTGCTCTTTTTGTTACCTCACGCTGATACTCGGAGAGGGGCATATAATCCCGTACCGGAAGTTCCAACGGAATATCTGCCACTGTATCGGCATCCACGCCAAGATGCTTCAGAAGTGCGGAGGCAGGGTCACCGGGCAGTGTTTCCCAGTCCATGCCAGTGGGACGATGAACATAGGCTTTTGGCACAAGACTGTTTTCCTTAGGTTCCGGTAGCAGCTGTACGCTTTCCGTACTTACATGGCATTCGGACTGCTGTACTGCTTCCGCTGTATCAAAGAATGCCTTTTGCACTGCTGATACCATGACAGGGAGCCATAGCGCCTGCTCTTTGTCGAGAATGTGCCGCAGGTTCCATGCAGGGGCGTTACGCACCACCAGTCCCGGCTTATCCGCATTGGGGAAAGTCACCTGATAGGGCATGTAACTGGCTCGCTTGTTATAGTAGTTGAAGGAGTTGTGGCCATAGGGGTTCCGGTCATGGGACAGAGGCTCTTTGAGAACAAAAATATTCTCTCCGCGTTTGAGACCCAGGGCGGCGAAGCCGGCCCATGGCTTCTTCAATCCTTCGGCACCTTCCCGGGAACGTACGTTGCGTATCAGTTCCGGCGTGATGTCAAAGTGCGCCAGCATCGGGTCTCCGGCATCCTCCACCAGCGGCTCTATCATGGCAAAGGCGATACAGCGTTCCTCTCTGGACAATTTTAGGCTTTCGGTAAACTGGTACAGGCTGCGGAAGGTAGGCATGTTCCAGTAGGTGATTGCTTTTCCCGGTCCGACATCGGCGCCCTTTGCCCATTGCATGATTTTCCATGTATGGGGAACCTGCAGGGCGTCGAGGAGGATAGGCGTGACCTCAGAAAGATTGTCGATGTCATCGCGTTGGATGGGCAGATTGTACTCATTTGCAAACGCCAAAATGGTGTCGGTGACGCGGCTCCATTCCTGATAGGGCGGTGCGGAGCGGATTTCCCTCTGCATATCCTCAATGTCCTGTGCCTGTGCAGCAAGCTGACTGCCGCGAGTCATCATGTCATGCAGGGTAATGGGATAGAGGTAAGGGAGACGGGTCAGATAGGCGTCAATGGCGGAAAAAGCCAAAAACTCCGTGGCGGCTTGCTTCGATGCCTGTTCCACTGTTCTTTGCATGTCGTAGTAGAGTTCCGACAGATTTGCCCGCTTTCCATCCTCTGATGTAATGGACAGCTGTGAGCCAAACAGCTTGAAGGCGTCGTCCGTCCACCGCTTGATTTGCGCCAGCGATTGTGATAAATCCATGCTTTGCCTCCTTTAGTGAATTTAGCTGATTACAGATAGCGTAGCTCCGTTCATCTGTTATCAGCATGTGTTTCAGTATGGAGGAAAGAACAAGACGAATAAGGCACGGATGTCTCCATCCGTGCCCTCCGATAAACAGACTGCCATTGACACCAAGGGGCGTCTTCATATTCATCAGTTTTCAGTAGATACCAAAAATATCGTTTAATTTATATACGGCTTCATCAGTAAGAGGCTCTGTGAAAATACCGCCATACTCATAGAAACTTCCGCTTAACGCACTGTACCGCCAGGTGTCAAGAATAATGCCGTTTTTAAATTCTATCTTAATACAGCGGGTTCCATAAGTGCTCTCGCCGGAAGTAAGCTTATCAAAACTATCAGTAGAGAAACTATAGGTGAAACGGGTGTTATCTGCTTTGGATTCGCTGTCAGTCCCATAACATACGACGTCCTTGACCACATTGAAAAATATTTCAAGGTCCTTGCGGTCAGTGTAGCGATGCGTCCCTACTTCTTTTTGAATCGTAATACCGAAATCTGTATTATTGGATTTGGATGGGGAAGTGGTAATGCTGGCGATATCATCTGCACCGTCAACGCCGTAAATTATCCTCAGAATGTCACCATAGGTATGCGTTTCACCATCTTCCATATAGAAAGAGGCAAAAGACCAAAGGGAGAATGACCCATCAGGTGTTTTTAGGATAAGATATTTCAGATTAGTAGAATCCGTAGGATAATACCAGGTTCGTGACTCCTCGACTGCGTACATGTCTCCAACATAACGCTCTAACTCAAAACTCTCAACATTGAGTTGAGTGTATTGAGCAGTCCATCCATCAATCATTACATCGGTTATGGTCAGGGTGCTGTCAACCTCGCCGCTGGTGACCATACTATAAAAATCAGTAGGGCGAAGCGACTGGTATAGTAAGCCGACCACCAAGCATAAACATGCGGCCAAGGCACCCCATTTGAGCCAACTTGGTCGTTTCCTTTTCGCTGTGGCCGTCTCATAGATTTCCTGGACATATTCTGCATCGATATCCTCTACGGCGTGGGAAATGTCTTCACGTTTCATGCAAGAAAGCCCTCCTTCATCAGGTGCTGCTTGAGCTTATCCCTTGTTCGGGAAAGGCGGACATAGACGTTGTTGCTGGTCATGTGGAACTGCTCTGCGATTTCAGCCACGGAATCCGCACGCCAGTACCTGCAGACAAATATCATACGGCTCTCCTTATCCAATGTGGCGAGAAATGCGTTGATATGCCTGGTCAGTTCATTGGCGGCCACGTCATCCTCGACCGATATGGGGGCAGCGAGACAGGCTTCGAGTTCATCCAGAGCTACGTCGTAGTTGCTGTTCCGCCTGATTGCGGCGTTGGAATGATAACGCTTGACGGAGAGGTTGCGGACAATGCGGCACACAAACGCTGACAGGGGATTGGGACGATGAGGCGGTATTGCGTTCCATACACCCAGATAAGCATCATTCACGCATTCTTCCACATCCCGGTCATCGTTGAGAATATTCCGAGCCACTTGCCGGCACGCTGTTCCATGCTTATTCGCAAGTTCAGAGATAGCCTGTTCCGAGCGCTCAAAAAACAGGCCAATGATTTCGCTGTCGACCATTGCATCACCGTCCTTTCTGCCTCACCTATATACTCCGGTTTTGAGATGGGTTTCTTACAGAAAGAAATAAATTTTTTTAAAAAAGGGGTGGGGATAACGACAAAGAAAATCCGGTACCGGCAGATATGCCAGCACCGGAATAGAATGAGTTTAAGACTGTTGGGAAGCGTTGCCATACTCACGCTTCATAGCATTAATGGAAATCACCCATTGCTTTCCGAATTTGCAGACATCCACACCGTTTACAAGTTTGCCATAGCTGATTGCCTTGCGCAAGGTGCTCTCATTTAATCCCCACAGGGCCGTTGCATCGCTGAATGCCATGAGACCGTCAAATGGGGTATCTACTTTTACGCCATTCTCCCATAGTTCATCACAAGACAGGTCAAGGTCATCGCTCCATACGATGCCGTATCCACCCACGTCGACAGCAACGGAATAAAAGTCCTCGGGGTGCTCAAGAAAATGACGAAATGCTGGTATCTTACTAATGAGTGGGGTCATGTCATATAACTTCGTAACCCCTTCGGAAAACTGCACGCTCAACTTGTTGTCGGGGAGTGGAGCGACATTCTTGATTTTGTGAAACATGATATGCTCTCCTTACTCAAGGGGTGGGAGTTGCTTGAACTCCTGTGTATCCCACATATGCTTCAATTCGTCTTTATGCAAAGATAGCCATTCGCTGACCAAATTCAAAGCTTTTGGGGGAAGGTGGCCTTCAATAACAGTGCCGGTCATAAAATCGATGGCAGCAACGTCCTCGTTGTAAATTGCATGGATGTGCGGGGGATTGTGTTCGCTCTGGAGAAAGTACATACGGATGATAATACCATAGAACCTTGCGATAACAGGCATTGGCAAATCTCCTTTCCGGTATTGTAGCCTAATTATATCACGATACCGTGATTGCGTCAAGTGTATTCAGGGGCACGTCAACAGGTGGGATTCTTTATAGGGAACTTTGCCCGATTTTGAAAATGGATATGTTCCCTAATTATAGAAAAGACGGCCTGGGGTCAGCGAGAGCTGTTGGGGAAGGGCTTATTACTGGAGAGCCGGCTGTTGGTATCCTCGTTAAACAGACCTGCATAGATGAGCAGCCGGTAATCGCTGTACTGGCCGGGATTGGCGCAGGTGCTCAATACAAGGACTTTCTCCGGAATGCCCGATGTGCTGATTTCATAGATGGACTGGCTGCGCTGCGCGTCCACGTAGTGGGCGAAAGCGTCTGCATCTTCAAATCCCACAGGATAGTGTTCCGCGATTTCCGGTTCGCTGAAAGCGTCCACAAGGCAAACGGCAAAGACGCGGAAGGTGTATTCTGCGCCTTCCTCCGTATTGCTCTGCACCCCATCAATGGCGTGTTCTGGAAGCAGGGAAAGATAGATTTCGGGATGCGCATCCAGGAAAGCCTGCTCTTTGTAGCCGAGGAGACGGGAGAACATGAGGTCGCTGTTGGCTCCCATGGCGTGGCCGTAAATGAGAAATACGTCCGGGTCAGCAGATAAGTCGATTTTACAGTCCAGAAAGGCAGACCCGCTGCGGCTGTACTTGCCGTCCAGTCCCCGGCGGAGATAGGTGCTGTTATTGCCGCATTGCAGCACAGGGTAGTCGATACCGGTTTCCGGGATACAGAGCCAGCCGCGGACATCAGAGTTGATTTCTGTCAGCGCAGCGTAGTCTGCGTTGATGGTGTAAACGGGAGTATCTTCCATAACCGGTTCTTCGGTAGCCTGTGGTGAGGGGAAAGGGTCTGTCGTTTGCTCCGTCGCCTCCGGAATCACCACACGCGGCGCTGTAAACTGTTGCGCATTCTCGCGGTAAGCATCTGTCTCTGAGCGCTCCTGTAGGTACAGGTAGCCGGCGCCCCCAAGACAGGCCGCGATGCCTGTTATGAGTAGAACGATAAGTGCATACAAAAGGACTTTCTTTGGTCTGATTTTCATTTCGCCATGCCTCCCTGTGCCTTCTTGATTCGCTTCAAAAACGTCTCCACGGTGATGTCGATGAGAATGCTGATTTTGCTGTTGAGCACCACCATGCAGCGCTTGGACCCGCCGGACAGGTCGATTGCCCGCAAAGCGACGTCGGTGGGCGCTGCAAGGGGAGGGCAGCAATAGGCGATTTCGTCTATGTTGATATAGACCCCTTTTCCTACATGGACCATATGCATGATGTAATCTCCTTTCGATTTCAAAACGGCGGCGGTTTCTCTCGCCGCCACTCGTATTTCCAGAGGCAGGATGTATCCAGCTTGCTGCGGTGGAGCAGAGCGGGGGAGCGTTCCAAGGCGTCGATGGGCACCAGGATGCCCTCTCCGATACAGTCAGGGTCAATGGGATTTTTGAAACGGGTAAAGCGCCCCAGTCCTGCATTGACCAGGCGCCGCAGACAGTCAAAGTCGATTTCATACAGCCAGCCGGTACCCGCGCAAAGATAGAGCAGCAAATCCATGGCGCTGTCCGTGTACCAGCCTTCTGTTGCCTGGCCTGTCCGGAGCCGATGCATTCGTACCTCCAGCAGGATGTTCTTCGTGTCCCAACTCTCGGTATCTGTTTTGACATCGGCCAGATGTGTTGTTCCGTCCGGAGCGGTCAGCAGGAAATCCACATCCATGGCCTGCCAGTTCTCATCCCCGGTCAGGTCTTCGACAGAGTATCCGCGAGCCAGAAAGGAATCCCGAACCAGCTGTTCTCCAGCCTGTCCGATTTCCATGGAGTCCCGAAATGATGTGCCGGCGGAATAAGCCATCCCTTCACCTCCGCTTTTTCAGCTGCGAGGCCAGTATGTTTGAACCTGTTATGTCAGCCGTGTGAATCCCTTTGACCGGGAGCAGTATGCGCCCCGGCTGCAGCCGCGAGCAATAAAGCTGCGGATATCCGGTTCATCATGGCGCAGGCATCGGCCTATGCGCGCCTTTATTCACACCGTTGAAAGACAGCGGGGCGCAGCCCCGAAGTAGCGTGGTCCGTAAGGCGACTTGGATTCACGACTGCGCCAGGCCGTTTAGATAACATTGGCGTTAGTCAACTTGGTCTTCATGTACCATGGTCTTATTGATGAGGCTGTTTCTCCATACGCTTCAATTCCGACGGAAAAGAGAGAAAGAAAAAGACGCCGCAAAATGCGGCGATGTTGATTGACAATAGATAGATTGCGTTATATGTTTCCAAAGACGGAAGCAGAATAAGCGCAGCACAAATGGCCCTTCTGCTCAAGGCCGAGCGGGAGGGCGGAAGTCTTATGTCTTTTTCAAAAAAATCATCCGCAGACCATCTCGTAGACGCAGTGGTTAATGTATCCGGATAGATACCGGACGCCCCTTGTGTAGATGGCTCGTTTGATTTTCTGTATCAATTCCTCTACCAGCGGGGGCAGGGCAAACGATTCCAGAAGCCTATTGAAGCGGCGGAGGAACTGCTTTGGATTGTTTCGGCTCCCGTTGATGACCACGGGACGCCGTTCAGAGGACAGGTACGTCACCGATTTTATGATTTCCCGGAGGATATTGACATCCTCATTGGTGGACACAGAGATATGCTCGAAGCTCTGGGCTACAGCGAGCTGTAAGCGGGTAAAATTTCGCTTCTCGGTATAATCCGAGGGGATGCCTTGATACGCAATCATTTTCAAATGGTGACGATGCTGTTCGGAGAGGGTTCTGTGGCGCAGGTCCTCAATTACCCTGTCAATCGGCTCAGTGGACGCACAGGATGGGATAAAATGTGTCCTGCCATCCCGTACCTCCAGATTATCCAAACGGCTCTGCACGGCGATTTTGGAGCGCACAGCGGCTGCTTCCTCAGCAGTCGGGTTTGCCGATGCCGTTGAAGTTGCTTTACCATCTTCTTCGGATTCCTCATCCCGCGCCTGTTGCGCCAGTATCAGGCTCTGGAGGGGAGAGATGACTTTGCCAAGTGTGCGGCCGAGGATGCTGTTTACAGTGCCCTCGTCCACAGTATCCTGATGGCAGAGGGAGGCGACTCTGCGCTTATCTTGCTGACGGAAGGTTTCGGGATATGGTACGTTGGGCGGCAATGCAACGACAGTAAAGAGGGAAGGGCCAAGGCCCCGGCGGGTCGTTACAGTATTGCTTCGCTGGACAAGACCGAGCGCAGACAGCTTCGAGATATAGCGAGAAGCTGTATCCGGGCATATCTGGAGCAGGGCAGCAAGGATGTCTCTGTGGCAGACCAGCTGATTGGCGTTCCCACACAGAGCGCATAGAGCCGCGTAAAACCCTTTCTCTTTTACCGAAAGCCGCTGGTCATTCATGATGAGCTTGCTGACAGCTCCATAGCGGTCTAAAGGGACATGAAAAGAGGCGTCCGCTCCTCCTGGGGTGCAGTAGGGCATATTGAGCCATCCGCTTTGCTTATCCGGATTGTGGATGACTGCGTAGCTGTACTGTCCGAATTTGCCGCTGTGAAAGCTTCGTTCCCGGATGACATAGCCGTACTTGATGAGTCGGGACATGCTGGCAGACAGCGTGTGGTCGGTAACGCGCAGCGCCCGCAGGATTGTTTTCTGCTTGCATGTGCAGATGCCGCCGTCACCGCAATAGGTGGATAAGTAGGCAAGAACACCCTTGTCACAGATGGAGAGCCTGCGGTCGACGGCGCCGCAGACATACAGGTTTCCAAAGCCGTAGGCATAGATGCCAGCCGCTTCCATGCGAGTGTTATGGGTCTCGCCCAGAGCGAGCAGGCCGCCCAAAGTAAAGGGCTTATCCCCTTTATGGGAAGGTGTGCGCTTTCTCAAATCTGTTGCCTCCTGTCATCATGGAATAGGTTCCGGTAGGTATCACGATATAGATTTCCGACTCGGTTTCGTGCATTTGGATATATCCGTATTTCAAGAGCTGCTGGAAGCGGGACTCAATATCTGTATCCTCGAACTGAGGGGAGTACATAGCGGATAGTTTTTCTAAAAAGACCATTTTGGAGATAGGTTGGCCATCCAGCAGGTCGCTGCCATTCAGAATGATTCTTTTGGGCATCCGGTCACCTCGCTTACAGACACAGTATGACAGAAGGCACAAGAGAAGCGTGGAGAAACCGGCAGAAGGGAGAAGTGGGAGATTAGCACATGATATTGAAATCAAGGAGGGTTTTATGGTATTCTTTGGGTAGGCTTCTACGGGAAGGAGGACGGCGAATGGGAACATGGGGCGTTAAAATCTTTCAAAATGATGACGCGGCAGACCTGCGTGATACGTATCGTGAAAAAATCATTGTAGGTTTCTCCGATGATGAGGCAGAAAAGGCGACGATTCAAGAGTTTTCATCAGCAAACGGATTTGAACTTTGGCTTCCTCTTGCCATGTCACAATGGAAGATAGGCCGACTCAGCGAATCGGTAAAAGCTAACGCACTGCTTGAGATAGATAAAGAGCTTTCCAGCATGGAAGAACTTTGGAAGTCCGAACTCGTTTCAAAGCGGAAGCAGGAACTTGAAGCGGCCAGAGAAGTGATTTGCTCACAGCAGCCGGAAAAGAAAAAACTCCGGAAACCGTGGTGGGCATGGAAATGCCCATGGCAGCCAGGAAGTGTGCTTCAGTTTAAAATAACTCATCCCGATGAAAATAATCCGTATTTAGGCCACTATGTAATGCTACAGCTGCTTGGAGCATCCGAAACCCCTCCCGGGAAAATACCTTGTGAAGTGATAAATGTTGCTCTGTATCTTTGGCATAGCGAGGCATCTCCGATGGACCAAATGGAAGCACTTGAAGCAAATCCGCCTCGGCTATCTGGCTTTGTCACTTCCGCTGGTACAATAAAAGAGTGGTGGTGTATCATGCCGCACGTTAGGGAGAATGAGATTAAGTGTGTGCGAAAGTCTCCGTTTTGCTCTGATGAACTTGAAAGAATTACACACAACGCTGCAAACAATACAACCTTTCAAGAAGCAATTTGTCGTACGCTGAAAGAAAGGGCGTAGGGGAGGAAATTAACCATATGACAGCGGAAGAAGTATTTGACGATTTGGCTCATAAATATGGGGATGACTTTACCTGGCGAATGCTACCTTTTACGAACAAATCATTTGTACGGGAGCTGCATAGAGAACTTGGGGAAGGACATTATTTTCTGAATAATCCGATTTATGCTGTTGCCAAGTGCGATGCTAACGATGATGTACTATACGGTTGCGGCAGGGAGGACGAAAAGGACGTTTATTATGTTTTCCATTTGACCTGGCAGGCAAACAATCAGGCGGGATACCCGAAACGGAAGAAGCTTGTAGGCATCGATGCGGTAAGAGAGTACATAGAAAACGACTATTTATCGAGCAGATAATCATGCGAGGTTTGCACGAGGCCATGTTCATGGCATGGAATGTTACTCTGGCAATCATAGATATATTACAAAGCACTGCCCCTTCAACAGGGACAGTGCTTTGCGATTTATATTGTTCCGATATTTGCGAGCCGATTGTTCCGAATGTGTTGCTGTTATTCCGACAAAGTGGTATACTGTAATAAGATTGGAGGAATGGCCAATGTATATGACTGCGAAACAGGCTTCTGAAAAATGGGGCATTTCTGATAGAAGAATCCGCATTCTCTGTTCCGAAGGGAAGGTCCCCGGTGCATATCAAGAGGGACGGGGCTGGAAAATTCCTGTTGATGCGAGGAAGCCCGCGGACGGCCGCTTTAAGTCACGGGAAAGCCTCTTATCACAAATAGACCGTAAGAAGGCGGAGCTGGATAACAGAAGGCCATTGACGGCTGGAGAAGTACAAAGGCTCAACGAGGAGTTTGTCGTGGAGTACACATACAACTCCAACGCCATTGAGGGGAACACGCTTACTTTGCGGGAAACGGACCTGGTGCTCAAGGGGCTTACGATAGACAGGAAGCCGCTGAAAGACCATATGGAGGCGGTCGGCCACAAGGAGGCCTTCGATTTTGTAAGGGAACTGGTGAATGAGAAGGCGTCGATAAGCGAGAGCATCATCAAGCAGATTCATTTCCTTGTCCTTGCGGATAAGAAAGAGGACCGTGGCGTTTACCGCAGGGTTCCGGTACGCATTATGGGGGCGCAGCATGAGCCTGTGCAGCCATATCTGATAGAGCCTAAAATGGAGCAGCTGCTGCGGGAGTATTCGGAAAGCACGGAGCATATTGTAACGAAGCTCGCCCGGTTCCATATCGAGTTTGAAGGAATACACCCTTTCATCGACGGCAATGGAAGGACGGGAAGACTGCTTGTGAATCTTGAACTGATGAAGGCGGGTTATCCTCCGATTGATATTAAGTTTACGGACAGAATCTCTTATTACAACGCGTTCGACGAGTATCATGGGAAGCACAATCTCTCCGCAATGGAAAATCTGTTCGCCGGCTATATCAATGCCAGACTGGATATGTATTTGGACATGCTGCAGGACTAAAGTGAGCAGACAGGAATACCGAGGGAACAGGAGGCATTACTATGGGGTTATTTGATAGATTCAAAAAGAAGGCTGATGCTGGTAAGGTGGCAGGGGCAGCGGAGCCTGCTAAAAAAGGAGCCGGCGGATTTGTAGGATTTGCTCTGCTGTCAGATGGGAACTGGGACAAGGAACAGTTTATCCGGGATTTGAAAGAAGACTGGGGCATATCGGCTAAAGAAGATGGCGACAGCGATGGGAATACCCTCGTTTTCTCTGAGGGTGCAATGATGGCGACTCTCGCACTGATGCCGGCTCCGGTCCCCGGTGGCGAGGCAGAGCAGAATGCCGCCAGCAACTACATGTGGCCGCAGGCTGTAGAGACAGCAAAATCGCATCAGGCGCACCTCCTTGTGGCTGTGCTCGGCATGGAGTCTGATGTTTTCAAGAAAGGCGAACTGTACGTCAAGCTGCTGTCCTGCTGCTGTAAGCAGAAGAATGCTCTGGGCATCTATACCAGCGGGACCGTCTTTGAGCCTGGCTTCTACATGGCCGGGGCAGAGATGATAAAGAAGGGCGAGATGCCTCTACTTAACTGGATTTGGTTCGGCCTCTATCGCAACGAAGGCGGCATTTGTTGCTATACATATGGCATGGAGCAGTTTGGCAAGGACGAGATGGAGGTGCTGAACGCCGGCGGGCAGCCTTCAGATGTGCGTAATTTCTTGCTTGACCTTGTTTCCTATGTGTTGGATAGCGACGTGATTTTGCATGACGGAGAAACTATCGGCTTCTCGGCGGAGGACAAGCACACTATTACACGGAGCGAGGGTGTTTCCATGCCAGGCATGACGTTGAAAATTAGCTACTGATATGATGAACGAATTATATGCGGAGTTTCTTTTGAGTGTTTATGGTTTTAGCTCTAAAGAACAGTATGAGGCCCTTTTACATGAGCGGTTTCTGAATGAGCCGGACAGCGACATCCTTCTGGACCTGGAGGAGTGTTCCTGGAGCCAGCTCAACACAAATGGACGTTTTACGCGGTATTGGACATACGAGGGCGGCGTTTTGAATCCTGAAGTGTTTGGAAGAAAGCTGCTTGCCGGAGTGAAAGAGGTCTACGATTCAAATGCGCTTCCGATAGAGGAATTTGGTCGTCGCTGCGATGCGCTGTGGGATTCGCTCCCCGAACCCATTGCCTTTGACATGCCGTTTTATATGTTTAGGCTGAGACATGCTGACGATTGGTTTTCATGGGGCGAGGCACAGGTACGGGAACTGTATGAGGAAGCCTTTGCGTTTTATGGGTTCGATACGGAGGAAATAGATGGGCACTGATTCAGAGCATGGTAAAATCATCACGCAGGCGGCCCGGGAAGTGCTTGCACCTATGGGGCTGTTTCGGAAAGGACAATCTCGCATTTGGATAGATGATAACGACTGGTTCCTAACTGTGGTAGAGTTTCAGCCAAGCGCATGGGAAAAAGGGTCATTTCTTAATATAGGCACAAACTTTCTTTGGAGACGGCAGGATTATTTTAGCTTTGATTATTATTCCGGTATTAACAACCGAGTAGAGTCTTTCGCAGAATTTAGTGGCGACAGCGATGATTTTCATTCCGGGATGATGTCTTATGCGAAAAATGCAGCGTCCTATATTGAGGAATACCGCAGACTTAACGATGTGCAGTACGCAAAGGAGGCAATCCTGCAGTTCAAACCTGCGCTTAAAAGCGGACACAGAATGTACCACAACATGATGATTTGTGGCCTTGCCAGAGACAATCAGGCAGTTGAGTTTTATAAAGAGCTTTTGGTTGAGGCAAAGACTTCTGAATATGATTATATTCGAGCCTATTCTGATGAGCTTTCCAAAGATATTTCAGGAATCATCCAAGATACGGATAGATTCCATGACTATGTAGTAAGCAAAGTATTGGCGCAAAGAGCGTTTTGGCGTGCGAAGTCCAGTATGAAGAAGCTAAAAGAGGAGATTTCTCTGGATTAATTTCCTGTGTGGTTAGGAGGGAGCAGAATGAAGTGTCCATTTTGTGATGCTGAAATGGTACATGGGTATTTGAACTGCGGGGCGGCAATCTGGAGCGACCGGAAGCATAAGATAAGCCTTCTGCCTGACGGAAAAGAGCAATATGCACTTCAGCTTGGTACGCCAATGCTGTCCCCAAACCATGTAGAGAGCGATTGCTGTCCGAACTGCAAGCGCATCATTATTGACAGCTCTGGATATGAAGGAAACATTGGCGTGGGCCAGTCAGAGTGAGGATATGACAATGGACTATACGAAGCTATCCAATTCGGGTATCGCAGACTATGAACTTGGCAAGATTGAAGTCGACTATTCAAATGGCCGGATGTTGTTTCATATGAGGAATCGGAAACTCCAACCCGAGCGTTTGGAAATCGATGGGCTTGAAGAATTCCGCATTGAGAGGCGAGAACCATGGGGTGCTGGCATTTATGTTACGGCATCAGACTATCAGCTCTGCGATGGGAAAATTGAGATTGAAATCCAACTGAACTCTGGAGATATGATACGGATTATAGCTGCAGAAGGATGCGAAAAGACGTAGATGCTATCGTGGTCGCAAAATGGAGGATATATGCATAGGGAATTGATTCGTAGCAAACTGTTTGAGCAAGAACCCGTGTATCAGGCGATTAAAGCAGGGGATGTGGCCTCTGTTCAATATTCTGGGTATCGAGATAAGGAATGGGGAATCAACGATGCAAACTATTTGAACCGTATGTGCATGGCGTATTACCTGCTTTACGCGGAGATTGATGACGAAGATTTGGTTGCGTATCTGTTCGGGGAAGAACTCAAAGACCGAAAAACCAATTCTTTTCAGGGGATAGGAAATACCCTTAATGTGCTGACGGTTTTGTTGCGGAAATACAATGCAGACGGCAAGTACGATTTGCTGTTTGATGAGGCAAAGAATGCCAATTTTGACTGTGCATGCGGCTATGACAGGACAGTTCAAATGGACAGTGATATAAAATCGCTGACGTTGCTGGAGGGCATTTATCTTTCGCAGGATTTGTGCTACAAGGATGTTATGGAGCAGCTGGTGGGCAAGTGGAAGGACGGTATTTCGGAATGGAATCATTCCAACAGAGCCATGCTTATTCGATTCAATTCCTTTCTGGGAAAGGAACAGGAAAACGAGGAGATATATAAAATCCTGTTAGAAGAAGCCGTGGCAGCGGGAAAGGCTTTTAACATTGTCTCTACCTATAACGATGTCATTCAATATTACATAGGGAGCCGTCAGTTTGAGATTGCAGAGACCCACTTTTGTAAAATGATTGAAACGGTGGATTTCAGTGATGTTGAAAGGTTCCGCTTGTTTGGCGATGTGTTGGAAGAATGCTGCGACTTAATAGACAATGATGTCAAGAGCGCAGCAAACATTTGGAAGTGGGCGAAACCGCACCTAAAGAAGAAAACTACTATGTACGGGAACCTATATACAAAGGCAATATCGGCGGCTGAAAAAATGGGCGACCCTTACAGAAGCCAGTTGGAAGACGAGTATCTGGCATGGAAAGAAAAAGTGAAAATTAAATAATCTTAGCGCAAGAGAAAGCACTGTCCCACGGTAGGGACAGTGCTTTTTATATAGCTTCATTAGGCAACGGAGGTATGTGTTTGAGAAGAATATCAATCTTAAATATCAATCTCCGGGATACTGTCGGGGACGATGGCCCGGAAACCGGAGCAGACCTTGAGATGGTCCACAATTTTATCATCTGTAAGCACCACACCCATGGGCAGAGCGCTGCGGCTTTCGTTGACGTACTCTGTGTCCCTATCAGTGTTGGCGACGGCTGCGGCAAAGAAAAAGGGGATGGAATGCTCTTTGCAAAGAGCCTCAACTGTGTCCATCAGAGGAGCAATCTTCTCCTCGTACACGTCCTTCTTATTGTAGTTGGTGGGCTTATTCATACTGTGGTCCTCCTTATATCAAGTCAAAGATGTCGTCTTCGTCTTTCTGTTCTGTGGAAGCCGGTGCAAAGTCCGGCCGCATGATTTTCTGTTCCGCTTTGCTGTCATGGGCATCCCGCCGCTTGGCGGGAACGATGTAGTTTGGCTTGAGCGGCGCCGGTGTTTCCTTAATGGGTTTTATGGGTAGCAGCAGATGGCGCAGGTCACATTTCTCCATAGCATGACGCAGGAGCATTTTAACTGCCGCGGAGCGGAATCCGTTGGGGAACTGGCGCAGGAAATTGATGGCGTCCTCATGCTCGTCGTTCAGGTAGACAGTGGCACATGCAACAGGCTTATAGGGCACATTGGGAGGCAGGGGAATCGTCTCCTGTGTTTTCCCAAGGTGCCTTGCAACAGCCAGCACCAGCATATCAGTGATGTGATACTGGGAGGCCATCAGCATGAGGTCTCCGTCCTTTTTTCCAAAGCGGATTGTGATAGAGAGGTTCATGGGACACCTCCCGCTTATTTACCGGCGCCTGACAAAGCACGGAAGATATAATAACCGCGGACGTTGCTGTAAATGGGGCTGATAGGTTCGTTCTGATTGGCACACACGATTTCCAGTGTCTCCATACGCTGATACCGCTGCTTCAGGTGCGGCAGCCAGGCAGTCCCTGTTCCGCCGGTGACGATGAGGTAGTCATAGTCCTCCAGGTCATTGTAGGCGTTCTCCACCTTCGTCATGGCCAGGTCACAGACCAGCGCCGTATTGCGCTCCAATATGGGAGAGATATCGTGCTCGGCGGAGGATTTCGTCTTCCGGTCGAAAACGCTGATTCGTCCAGTCTCCAGAAAGGGCTGGAGCGTGTGCGCATAGACCTCTTTCCCGTACTGCTGGAAGATATCCGCCGCAGTCCGCTCAAAGATAGCCTTCATACCAAGGTCATTGAAGGTGTTGCTGCCATCAATGCTGCGGTTAGAGATGCTGTAGACATCCAATGTGCCAAAGCCACCGTCCAGTACCAGCGTCCTGCTGTCGATGTAGGTTTTCCCATTACTGGCCTCCACCGTCTTTCCGTTGCTTCGCTTGGTAGCGGAGAAGACAGAGCCGATAGGCTGGTCGAGGACGTGGATGCTTCCGGCATCCAGCGTAAAATCAAAATCAACCCACTTCCCGCTGCCGAGCCGGATGGAAAAAACATGACGCCCGGAAAGCGCATCTACAAGGGCAGGTGTATCTGCTTTCCGGTACGCAGGGGGGAGTCCGGTCTGCAGGTACAGCCTGTCGTCTTTCCCATAGCCGCCCATGCCGTTGTGCTTCATAGCGATGCCCATACCGACCCGGGCGAGGATGAGGAAGGCGGGGGTGTTGTAACGGTTTCGGCCAAAGAGTGTGTTGGATGCTTCGTTGGTGTCTCGGGCGGAAACGGAGTCCAGAGCCAGAGAACCTACGGCATAAATCTGTCCGGCCTCATTTCGATACAAGATGTCTCCCCGCTGCGGCGTACCGACCAGACTGCCGGAATGTTCCCTTACATAGGAGGGGAAGCAGAAGCGGCAGAATGGCGCCATGCCCTTCACGGAGGAGTAGCCGATATCCAGAGCGACAGGGTAGATGCCATCCGCACGCAGGTTGGTACAGAGTACGATTTCGCTTTTTGTTTTGAATGCGGTTGTGTAAGCCAAGATGTTCAGCTCCCTTCTGATTTTTTCATTTCAGTATGGCAGATTGCAGGGAGCAAACTTTCTCGTATATAAGTTAAGACGAAAAAGAGGAGCCGATAGTAACAGCAAAACTGACTATCGGCTCCATTTTTGTTATTTTTCCATTTCATACTGCGTGTAAGCGTTATCTATGTTATCTGCTTTACCCTGCGCATGTCTGCGGAATGCTCTATAGGACAGGAACATTAAGAGGATGAACAGGGTCCAGAAGGCAATCGGGAAAAGCTTATTGATGGTGAATTTCGTTATGAAGAAGTGTGGATGAAAAATTGTAAAGAGGTTGATGCCAATGATGTATGGGGAGATAAGCATGAAGACAAGGAGCGAAGACCACCCAATCACAAGGCCGGCATGCCGTTTGAGCAGCAGACAAAGGATGCTGCACAATACAAGATAGGCGCCAATAACAGCGAGCGCGCTACCAAACAGCAGAGCCAGAACACAGCACAGGAGGCCGATGCCGAGAAGAATGAAGCCAACGACCTTCTGCGTGCTGACAGACCTCTGCACGATAATCTGTGTTGGGGGAGGGGCCGGTTCATTGGAATGCGATGTCGTTTCTTTCTCTGCATCCGGTTCCGCTGCATCCTCCGGAGCAGTCGACAGGTCATTGTCTCGGACAAGTTCATCAATCGAGATTTGGAACAGGTCGCTGAGTTGAATCAGCTTATCCAGTTCCGGGATGCTGGTATTTGTCTCCCATTTGGAAATAGACTGGCGGGATACATTCAGCTTTTCTGCCAGGTCGCCCTGGGACATGTCGTTTAAGGCGCGAAGTGCTGTGATTTTTTCGCCTATCGTCATGGAATCACCTGCTTTCTATGGCTCAAATCATAGCAGAAAAGGGTCTGAATGTCGACCAACTCGGATTGAAACTTTTAGCAACTGACAGTTGCAGGGGGTAGAAGAACTCCAAAAAACGAGTGGAAGCATTGAAGCAGCCATACCTCTGTGATACATTTGAAAAAATAGAAATTATTTTGTAACGTTTCTCGATTTCGTTAGTTATTAGGGTGAAAGGAGGCGGGAGATTGGATTTCGATTTCATTTACACTCAGTATTTCAAAGATGTTTTCCTTTACCTCCGCAGCCTGTCTGCCAATGAGGATGTTGCCGAGGAAATAGCGCAGGAGACTTTTGCAAAGGCTTTGAAAGCAGTTGACCAGTATGATGGGAGCAAGGACGTGCGGGCTTGGCTGTTCACGATTGCAAAAAACACCTACTACACCGCTTGTAAGCGACAGCGACTTTTTTCAGGAGAAGAGCCGTCAGAAAACATGTCGGCAGCACAATCTGTTTTCGTTGAGCACATGATAGACGAAGAGAGCGCCTTTCAAATCCATACATTCCTCCATGATATGAAGGAGCCGTACAAGGAGGTCTTTACGCTGCGCGTGTTTGGAGAACTGTCATTTGAGAAAATAGGGCGGTTGTTCGGTAAAACTTCCAGCTGGGCAAGAGTTGTCTTTTATCGAGCGAAGACGCAAATCAAAGAGTATATGGAGGAGGTTGACCATGAGTAAATTCAGCTGTGATACTGTGCGAGATATGCTTCCGCTATATGTGGATGATGTGGTCAGTGAGGATACAAAAGTCATTGTAAAAGAGCATTTGGACTCCTGTGCGGATTGCAGGAAAGAGTATGAAAGGATGAAAGAGTCTGTTGTTTTGCCGGTGGAGGCCGGAGCAGAACAACTCAAGCGGTTTAAAGGCGCATGGAAAAAGAAGAAAAGGATTATCGCGCTGACCGCAGTAATCACAACACTTGTTGTCTTGTGTGCGGGTTATGCTGTATTCGACCATTTCGCTTACCGTGAAGAAATCGCAGTCAATGGGGCGGTTTATACCCGGAGCGGGGAAACTATTACCGAACTTCCGGAGGGGAGTATGGAAATAGGGTATCTCAGAAGTATCCTGCACAGAAATATCGGCAGTCCCACCATTGATTTCTCTGCGACAAATCTTGACGAGAAGTACGGCGGCTGTGAACTGTACCAGGATGCAGAAAATGAAATGGTGATTTATCTCGTAGACTACAGTGGATATTATATCCCATTTGTGTTGAAAGAGTATATCACACAACCGGAAACACCTTGAGAAATACAGCAATGCATGGAGAAAAAGACGTTTCATAATGGCCAGTGTCCATTGAAGCAACCGAGAAGATATGCTATCATTACACATATCGACACGATTGGGCGTACCTGCCATTACGGAGACAGCATATGAAATTATCGTCTTTTTTGCACTTTGCCACTTTTGGCGTTAAGACTATTCTGTTCAGAAAGAAGGACCCGATTCTCGGAACGGTTATTGTTACGGATAAATGCAATCTGCATTGCAAGCATTGCTCGGTCAACAACATTACCGCGGTGGTCCATCCCTATCAGCAGATACGCAGGGAGATGCAGCAGCTATATGACATGGGCGTACGCATTCTCTTTTTTTGCGGCGGGGAGACCTTTCTCTGGAGGGATGGTGAGCGGACCCTGCGGGATTTGGTCATAGAGGCCAAGCGCATGGGGTTCCTCATCGTCAATGTCGTTACCAATGGTACTTTCCCCATTGACCTTCCGGAAGCAGATTTGATTCTATTGAGTCTGGATGGTGATAAGCAGCGGCATAATGAGATACGTGGAGATACCTACGACGCCATCATGGAGAATATCGACAAGGCTACGGCAGATAATATCTGCTTTTACATGGCCATCAATCAAATCAACAAGGATTGTATACGGGATGTCTGCCTGACGGCCCGTGACACAAAGAATGTCCGGGCAGTATCGTTCAATTTCCACACGCCATATCCCGATACCAAAGAACTGGCATTGAGCCGAGACGAAAAAGCTAAATGCTGCGATGAGATAACTCAGATGGTGAAGGAGGGCGCGCCCGTATTTAATCTAAAAAGCGCTTTTCCATACCTCATCGAGAACCGGTTCCCCACACCCTGCCATCAGTGCGTTGTGATGGAGAACGGAAAGCTATCTACCTGCGGGCGATGCATTGATGTTCCCGGCCTCTGTGACCAGTGTGGGTACTTTTTTGTTGCGGAATACACACTACTGTTCAGAGGCAACCCCAGAATCATCTTCGAGATGCTTCGGACGTATTTGAAGTATATTTAGGTGTTCTATGAGTGCAATCACCAGTTTGACAAGGATGTGGCTGACCAGGGCGGTACGGCCCTTTACGTTCAAAAACGAATATGACCAAAATCTGCCCTTTGCGGAATGCGATAATCTTGGGCTGTATGTCCATATCCCGTTTTGTAAAAGCATCTGCAACTTCTGCCCCTACTGCAAGGTGCTATATTCACAGGAGAAGTGTAACAGATACATAGATGCGCTGCTGCGGGAAATCCACATGGTAGGTAGCCAGTATCATGGAAAGAAAAAAGTGACCAGCCTGTACTTCGGCGGCGGGACGCCGGCGCTGGCTGCCAATCGAATCAAGGAAATCATAGGCGCCCTCAACAAGTATTTTATCATTACCGAGGGAGTTGGGCTGGAGCTTCACCCAGATAATGTGACCGTGGATGTCCTGCGGACGTTGAAGGACGCAGGCGTTACAAAAATCAGCATTGGAATCCAGTCCTTCCGGGAAAAACATCAAAGTATTCTCGGCAGAAAGAAGATTGATGCTGATGCCATGATGTCTGCTTTGGCGGCTGTCCCCTTTGAAACGGTCTCCATGGACTTTATCTTTGCGCTCCCGGGCCAGACCTATGAGGATTTGAAAGCCGACATCGATGAGGCATTTTCACTGGGCGCAAATCATGTGGCCATCTATCCGTTTATAGATTTTACGTTCACAGAAAGCCCGGTATCTGCGATGCCCAAGAAGGAAAAGCGGGAACTGCTGGATGCCATTACACAATACTGCCTGGGGAAAGGCTATGTACGGGACTCCATCTGGACATTTTCAAGCGTTGCCGGTGCGAAGTATTCGTCTATGACAAGGGATAATTTCCTTGGGTTCGGATGTTCCGCGACAACCTTGCTGAAAGAGCAGTTCAAGGTCAACACTTTCGATATTGACTCGTACTGTGCGAGAATAGCAGAAGGGAAGCTGCCCACCTCCTTGACCATTCGTTTCACCAAGCGCCAGAGGATGGTCTACTGGCTGTTTTGGACGGCGTACAGTACGAAGGTCAATGCAGCCGACTTTAAGAAGTTCTTTGGCGTGCCGCTGAAGTCTATGTATGGATTTGAGTTATGGCTCGCCGGACGGCTTGGATTTGTCAAGGAGCAGAACGGGGTATATGAGATGACGCTGAAAGGAGCGTTCTATTATCACTACTATGAAGACTTCTATACGCTGTCCTACATAGACAAAATGTGGGGCATCATGCGGAAAGAGGCGTTTCCACAGCGTATAGAGTTGTGATTTCGATTGTTGCGGAGAGGGGGCGATTGGAATATTCCGCGACGGACGACAGAAAGGGAACGAGAAGCAGGCGGAGCAGCTGGCCGCATTGACGGAACGCGAGTGGATTTATGACGAGGGAAGGATTCACTTCATTTTTCAGCATAAGGCACATGAGTATAACAGAGACGCCGTACAGTCAAATATTTACCAGCATAAAATGAACCGAAAATGGGCAATCCAGTTCAGCGTTATTTTTGCTTGCTGGATAGTCTTTGCGATTTGCGTGTTTGATACATATCCGGAGCCGCTTTTCTGGATGCCCGTCATGCTGATTTTTGAGATAAGCAGCCTGTACGGTATAAGCATGAGGGCATTTAAAAAGAGTGTCCGAAAAGAATTGCGAGATATTCAGGACAGAGAAAAAGAGGATGCATATGATGATGTATGCCAACTCGTTTTGTCAGATGAGGGCGCTCAAGTTCGGTGTATGAATCCAAAGACTCTGGTGTGCTCTTATCCATATGCCAGAAAGAGTAAAGTGGCGCGTTTCTTTTTGAGGGGCGCGGTTGTTGTAGAGACGGAAGACTTCTTCGTGTTCAGCGGTGTTGGAAGTGCGTTTTGGATAAGGAAGAATTCTCTTGTCAAAGGGGATATAAATGATATTCATTCTTTCCTGCGTGATAAAGGGGTTAAGATGACCTCGGCCACATTAAGGACAACGGAGCATGAACGGAAACTCCAGAGCATTATTGCTGAGGAAATGAACACAATGGGAGTGCAATAAGGAGATGGAGCGGGGGCATCCGATGGATGACCCCGCTTTTTTCTGCAAACTGTGTCTCCCTACCTGCAAGCTATGTCAGACAGCTTGCGTGTCCGCCATGAGGTTGCTATACTGGAACTGCGTAGAACGATGGAAAGAAAGGGGGGGCCGGCATGAAGGTAAAACTCTCTGTAAGCACAGAGCGGTATGACGAAATCAGGAAGATGCTGGCCGCTGCCGGCATCGAGGTGACAGAGGACGCAGACCTTATTCTGTCGGAGGCAAACCACTTTGCTGAAACCTTGCTGGTAAGGGACCCGGCTACAGGGGAACATATCGTCCTTCCTGTAAAGGACATCGTGTTCATTGAAAGTTTTGGCCGAAACATCGAGGTTCAGACGGAGGAGAATCGGTATCAAGCCGCGGAGCGTCTGTACCAGCTTGCCGGCCAGCTTGACCCGGAGAAATTTCTGCGTGTCAGTAATTCAGTTGTGATTGCCCGGGAGAAGGTAAAAAGCATCAGCCCAACGCTCTCCATGAAATTTATACTGACCATGGCGGAAGGCAGTAAAATCGATGTGACTCGAACCTATTATTACATCTTCAAAGAGCAGTTCGGCATATAGGGAAGGGAGTGAGACAATGGAGTTTCCAATTTTCTTTGTTGTTGTTTTTCTGTTCGCAGCACTATTGGCGGCGGTCATTCTCGTGTATTTGCAGATTTATAAGCGGAACATCAACCGCGTTGTGCAGTCGGGCGGCGGACAACCAGTAAAGATGCCAGCACCCTATAAGGTTGCTGTGGGATTTGTGATTGGTTTTCTCGTTGTCGCCCTCGTGATTGTCCTTGCTTTGAAGGAGAGCGGCCGCATCACGACACCGGAGGAGCTGATTCGGGACGCCCAGGGCGAGCAGACGCTGGCAGAGGATTGGGATGTGACCGTCTCCATGGATGGATGTCTTGCCGCAGTTCTGCTGTATAACGAAGACAAGACGGACCACACTTTCAAGGTATATAAGGATAAAGGCGGGAGCCGCACTGATTATGTTTTCGTGCATGGAGGCAGCTCGTCTTCCGTGGAGCAAAGCGCATGGGCTTACAAATATGGCGGGATGCGTGCTATCATCTCCATGAATACCATGGGCATTGCGGGAATCTCCTGCCATGATGGGGCGGAATACACCATAGACCCCAATGCGCCGTTTGCACTGGTGATTCCGGACGGGAACTTTGACGCTCTCGATACTGACGGCGAACAGATTGACCTGGATGGGGAGTGGTGGTTTGAGGAAGTTGATGGCAACAAATGAATGAGGATACAACGAGAAGAAATATGAAGATTGCAGCGGCCACCGCCTTTGGCGGCTACTGCGCCCTGATGATTTGGTTGCTGTTTGGCCAGCGCATGGGTGTAAGTTCCGGCGGGACATATTGGGAACAGTTGCAATGGAACACCAATTTGGTGCCTTTCCGCACGGTTATGGAGTTCATCATAACAGCGGCGAGTTCTTCAAACCCGTATCTGGCCCGTCATGCAGTCATCAATTTGTTGGGTAATATTGTGATGTTCATCCCACTGGGCTTTTTTCTGCCCTGCATCTGGGACAGCCTTCAAAAGTTCCGCAGATGCATCTTTTGCGTAGTGGGCGTCATCGTCCTGATAGAGCTGATTCAGCTCTTTACGCTGCTCGGGAGCTGTGACATCGACGATTTGATTTTGAACGTAGTTGGAGCGGCGGCGGGCTACTGGCTTTTCATGGGTCTGCACTTTCTGATAAGAAGCAAGGGGAATAGAACAACGGATGGAGGATTTAAGTGATGAATGAGAAGAAAAGCCGGTTGAATAAGGCAGCCATCATTCTGACCGTGTTGCTTGCGGCCGCACTCATAGTTGCCAGCTATTTTGTTGGATATAAAAAGGCCTACGACGACTTTGAGCGAGGGCTGGAAAACGCACCGGACTATGGCCATCAGACTTTTTATGCGAGGGTTCTGGAGATAAGCGACGGCGCACTGTTAGTCGAGGGTATTCCGGAGAATGACATCAATTTCCGCGGGCAGTTCCGATTCAGCATCCAAGAGGAGACGGAGTTGGAATGGCGCTATACGGAGATAGAGGAAGATGACTTGGATGTCGGAGACCTGATTTCCATTACCTTTATCGGGCCAGTGCAGGAGTCAGACCCTGCCGGAATACAGGAGGTCACAAAGGTCCAGCTGCTTGACGATGAGAAATAAAAGGGAGCCGATACCCGGTGTTGGGTATCGGCTCTTTCCATCAGGCCAAAGTCTGTTTAATCAGCGTACGCACAAAGCGGTCGATGGAGGATTCTGTAGGAAGGGACTTCAAATGCTCCAGTTGAGCCTCGGTGAGTTTAATGCGGAAGTCCTCCAGTACCTTGAGCTTCTGCTTGATATAGCGGGACATTTCCTTCTTCCTCTACTGTTCAAGGTCTTCCAGGTCATCATATTCCCGGCCGCACATGATGCAGGTATAGGGTCCGTAGGGCTTTCCAGATTCGGAGATGGAGTTGGAAAGATTATCGTCGACTCCGTTGCCAATGAAGTTGTTGCCGCCATCCACAATGACATCGGCATAGAGCTGCTGATGAGCATAGAAGCGGTTGCATCCGCAGACGCATTTAGGGCCGTATTGTTCGGGTTCCTCTGCTTTCGGCGCGTTGTAGTAGGTAGCGATATAATCGGCCTCATCACAGGCAAGGGAAAGGCTACCATCCACATAGCTCCCATCCGGCAGTGGAGAGAGGTCCCGCGCAATATCCATTGCCTCCTCCAGAGATGTTGCGATGATGGATGCAGTGGCAACCACCTCCCATGCGATGGGGACGAAGAAGGTCTGCAAACGGGTCCCGTCGATATATATCTCCTGCAGGTTGAACCAGTAGGTGCTGACTTCTTCCTGTGCGCCGGTTGCTGTGGATTCGATGGTGATGTTTTCCGGATTATCCTTACTGAAACCGAGGAAGTGATAAGCTTTCATCGACCCGTCTCCCTGTTTGACTTCAAATTCGTCTCCCTTTTTGAAATAGCGAAACATTGTCGTGTCTCCTTTCGTTCTTGCGTACTTTCTTGCTCCAAGCATCTGTTCAGAAGTTGTGCTTCAGTATGGCAGATGCACACGGGCAGGAGCGGATAATGGCTTCTGACATACTCCAAAAGAGCAAGAAAAGCACGAAAACTACAATGATTTGAAGGTGACACAAATGAAGATACAGGTAGCCTGCAATATTTTAGACAGCTTTCTCCACGAGCACGATGCGGACATTCTGACACGGGAGGCGTTTACAGCTCTTTCCGCCTATGCGAGGGGACTGGAAACAAAGCGCAGCAAAGCGGCGGCAGAAAAGTCAGCGCCTGCGGCTCCTCCGGCATCACTACCTTTACCGGCACCTACCCAGGAAGCAGCGGAGCCAGTAGATGTACCCCCTGTGTACCCTCCGCGTTCCGGCGCCGGTGGCAGCCCGTGGTCCAAGAGAGAAGATAATATGCTCAAGGCAGAATTTTACTCCAGTATGTCGGCAAGGACGATGGCGCAGCGGCATGAGCGTACCATTGAGGCGATTGCAGCCCGGTTGGTACGGCTCGGCTGCATCAAGGCGAGGGAAGACCTGCCCGGATATATAGAATACAGAGAGGCCATCGCCCGCAGAAGAAGCGGGAGAGGATAAAAGTGAAAGGACTCCACCAAGTGGTGGAGTCCTTTCGTTCGTTTCTTATTCCAAAGGGCAATCGTATCGGATGTAGATGTCAAAGCCCTCGTGTCTCGTCTCTTTGCCTTCCTCTTTTGTGTGGGTGTGCCAGTAGGTGGGAACCAGCACCACATCCGGCTCGTTGGGATTGACATAGACCTCGTGAGCGCCCTGGTTGCTGGACAGTTCACCACGGGGAACCGTGTCATGCCCAGTAAATTCCGCTGTTCCAGCCGAGATAAAACCATCCGGAACATCGCCTTCAATTCGGATACTGTGCTTGCTTTCCATCTCCTCGTAGTATTCACGGGTGACATCCGGGGTGTCGCCGTAATACTGTGCGCTCCACATGGAAATGTAATGCTCGTCGTTATAGCAAACGAGGTCTTTACCGCGGAGCCGGACATCCACATATCGAACATAAGCGTCATGCGGTTCTGTCCTGTTGAGTGTGCCCGTCGCGTCAACGGTTCCGTCAGTCAAAACCTCCTGACGCACATAGACCCATTCCGGCACATCGGGATTCACATAGTAGGAACAGTTTTCAAAGCCGCCGACATCTGCCTCACCAGCATAAGAAAAGCCGGCCGGAAGTTCATCTGAAACAGAAACATAGGAAGAAATCAAGTATTTAATACCATTGACAGTAAGCCCGGCGGGACCGGTGCCATCGCTGCTCGGGTCAATTACTTCGTGTGGTGTTTCAGACGTCTGATGCAGGACAACAGGAATCGCAATTAGGAGGCAAAGGCAGGCAGCCAAGGCGCCCCACTTCACCCATGGAGCTTTTTTCTTTTGAATAGTGTGTGCCTCGGCAATGGTTTGCTCGCTTATGTCACCAATGGCCTTATATAATTCTTCCTTTCTCATAACTCAAAACCCCTTTCTTCAAGGTGGCCCCGCAGCTTCTGGCGGAGCCGGTTCAGGGTCATGGATACGGCTCCTTCTTTCATCCCGAGACGCCTTGCGATGGAAGTCACGCTCTCCGTGTACCAGTACCGGCTGACGAAGATGCCCCGTTTTTCTGGGGACAGTGTGCCCAGAAAATCCTCAATCGCCCGGGTAAGTTCCCGACTGTTAACTGCCTGCTCTACGCAGTCTGTATCGGACACACATTCCGCCAGTTCCTCCAGTACAAGGACGATTTCGCCGCCGCCGCGTTTTTCGGCTTTGTTGTAGGAGAAGCGGTCGAAGGAAAGGTTGCGCGTGATTTTTCCAAGGAAGGCGGAGAGGAAGGATGGCTTATGGGGCGGCATAGAGTTCCATGCCTTCAGGTATGTATCGTTGACACATTCCTCTGCATCCTCATGGCTGCCGAGAATGTTCCGGGCAATCGAAGTGCAATAACTTCCGTATTTCTCCGAAGTGGCAGGGATGGCGCTCTGGTCCCTGTCCCAGTATAGCTGCACGATTTTGCTGTCTTCCAGAAAAATCACCTCCTTCGTAAATGACCCCTTCACTTATATACACGGCATCTGAATTGAAATCTCACAGGATGGCACAGAAATTTTATCATGGATTTAAACAGGTTTGTATGTGTTCGGTTGCTTTTCGGTTCTGGATTTGATAGACTATTTTTAAAGAATGCAGGTTGACTTGGAGAATATCATGGGGGCACATATGGAGAAAGCCAAGCAAGTTCGTATTTTGCAGGGGATTACGGTTCTTGGATGCACTATTGCCTGCTGTGGCACAGCGGCGGTTGAAGAAAACTACGTTAGAGCACTGGCTGTTTTTCCCTTTACATGTTTGAGCGGCGTGTGTGCGTTCATGTACTACCGGTTGGATAAGGAAGGGAAGCATAAGGTGTGGAAGCCTTCTACCTTTTTTATCCGCAGAATTGCCATGCATCCGTATTTCTTCTTTCTCTGCGTGATTTGCATCAACATCATGTGCCTTACGATTTGATTCGGAGAGGGTATGCGTATGGCAAAGACTATAACTGCAATTATAATCGGCCTGATTGCAGTAGCCTCATTTATAATCAGCATCTTACAGTTCAAAGAGAAAGGTTTTCTGTTCAATAACGCATACATATGGGCATCGAAAGAGGAACGGCAGAGGATGGATAGACGGCCTCATTACAGGCAGTCCGGCGTTGTCTTCTCCTTAATTGGCATTTTGTTTTTGCTTCTTGCGCTGGAAGTCTTGCTTAACGCAGGCTGGTTACTTTATGTGTTTTGGGGTGTGGTCATTCTAACAGTCGTCTATGCCGTCGTATCGTCTATCAAAACAAAGTAAAAAGGTGTGGAATGCGGAGACATCAGGGTTGATGTTTCCGCATTTTTCTTTACCACCGGACGAAAAAGCGCCAGCCAAGCGGCCGGCGCATGAAGGCTTGTTTTGACAGCTCCTTCGCAGCTGAATCAGCAAATGGCATTGTGCCATGTTCATATTATATAATACAATCTATCAAATGTCAACGATTCGTATTGAAGTTCGGAAAGGGATTTGATAAAATACAGGCAGTAAAAGTAATGATTTCGGGTGGGAGACTATGGTTATAGAAAACGAAAGATGTCGTATTGAGATTACGGTTGATACAACATACGCTGTTGACTCGGCAGATAATCGTTACTACGATGTTGTTCTTAATCCGTGTCAATATGGACGAAGCGACGTTTCCAAAACGTTTTCCATCCATATCGATTTGGCCTATAAGGAGCTTAGGCTTGCACTAATCGGCCCTTTCTATTCCTATAATTCTGATTGTGCCGTGCTTGATGATGAAACGCTAACCGTACTGCAGGATAATTCGATTACGCAAGTTAGGATTACGGATGGCTCAATCCTTCAGCACAAGATGTTTGAATGCTTTGGGTGCAATTTTGCAATATACCGGGTGGCAAAGGGCTATGTCATATATGGTGAAATGGAAATCACAATGTTGGATTTTTCATTTGAGAAAATGTGGTCTTTTTCCGGAAAAGATATCTTTGTATCCGTTTCCGACAAGCAACCGTTTCGGATTTCTGGAGATACAATCTGTTTATACGACTTTGACGGAAACTATTACGAATTAGACCTTGATGGAAACCGTATTCGATGAAATAGTTTTTCTGATTTTTTTTGATGGAGAAATCTCTATGGGCAAGCAAATCAATTACTGGATGGGGTATGAAGACTTCCAACGGGTGGCGCAGACGGCGCTGGACTGCGGCTGCGTTATTGTGAAGCCTGTGGGAGGCATCATGCAGTATGGCCAGACGCAGGATATCGTCACAGCGGAAGAAAAGCGGTACTATTTCCATGTGCCGGCGGCTGGCGAGCTGGTGCCTATTCTTTTGCCATCCGGAAAAGAGCGTGTCGGAGGCTTTAATGCGACAGGGAATGTTGTGATAGAGGCTGGCTATTCCTATCGGGACGATGAGAAGAAGGAGCTGATTCGCAGCAGGCTCTATGTGACAACGGGATATTATGGAGAAGATAAAGATTTTGCCCCACGACCGGAGGAGCTGACGAAAGTATATAACAAGCTGGTTCGTGTGGTGAAAAAGGTGGCGCCATACACAGAACTGGTCGACAGCTATATCAGCAGGTACGACGGGCAGGAAAAAGAATGGCGCCGTAAGGAGTACATATCACCGGAGTTCCTGGGGCTGAAACTGGACGAAGGATACACGTTACGCGGATAATAGGAGGATGCAGCGATGTTTGAATTCAAGTTAGAGAAAAGCCTGAATGCCATCCCTAACGGCAGCTCACAGATTTGCCATATACCGGAGCAGCCCGCAGTCGCCTATGGTAAGCTGCGTGCTCTGTTTGGGGAGCCAACATGCGAAACAGAGAATCTGGAGGAGCAGTATTACTACTGCCTGACAGGGACAGATGAACAGGGGAATACCGCATCTATATACGCCTACAGCGGAGCAAGCGGCCCCGCTATTGGTGGCCTACAGGATATAGCATCCACGGCAGCCGCGGAGCAGTTGGTCAATATGCTGCGAGATATCATGCCGGCTGACTACGCCTACACCGGGTACTATTTGGATGGCCCCGCAAAGGTCCAGATGGGAATTAAAGACGGCGCACCCTACATGGAGGAGGAAGAACTGTCCGAGGAGGAGTTTGCTGAGGCCTGCAAACGCCTGTTCCAGTTCGGCGGATAAGGGGCCGGGAGATGAACTATGGCAGGGCAAATGCATGGGTTTGGCATCATGGAGAAGGCGCCGCTGTCCGGTGTCCGCTATGACGCCTACGAGCCTTGGAAATACAACTGCATTGAGTTGCATGATGATGACCTTATGGAGTTGGCGCCACAGTACAACAAAATTGATATGTACTGGCACACGATGGATGTCCCCGGGAAGGGTCTGGCCTATTACGGCATCACGTTGATTCCTCCGGAGGCGGCAGGGGAGATGGATGCCGTGACTCCCAAGGACCCCCGTTTCCATACGATAAAGGAACTGCTTTCTGCCGCATGGACGGAAGGCAAATTCATAATTCACTTTGGAATTTGAGGCGCAATGGATGGAGAAATCTTTACAGGCAAAGGTACAGAGAATTATTGAGCAAAAGGGCCTTTACAGCTACATGAATAATACAAAGTGGGATGAGCTGATAACAGCTGTGCGGGAGGAGATGCCATTTCCTCCGCCCTACAAAATGAAGTTTGTGACGGAGACGGTCGAGGACTGGGAACAGGATTTCAAAGAAGATGTCTATTACCTCTGTTATTGGTGCGGAGAGGAGTTTCCCACAAAAGACTATTACTTCAACATTGAGTGGCTGAAAGTACGTCCCCGGTATTTGGAGCACAGAGGAAAGCTGGTGGCACCAGCGGTCATAGATGCAAGCCCCAAATTTGAAGAAATCCTCACGCGATACAATATCCCCTTTGAGTTGGAAGAAGGGACTTACTGTATCTACGGATATCGTTAGCATCCACGGAGATGCGAAAATCGAGTCGAGTGATTTTAGATTTAGGCGGCGTGATTTATGAGGATGAAAAGCAGAGAGCGTACAATTTCATATTGGGGCTGTGTGCCGCTGGCAGTTTTTCTTGTCTGCGTTCTTCTTGTTTTCGCTGCCAAAGGACTTGCAGGCAGCTCCCTGCGAGAGACACCGAGGAACATCCTTGGCGGTTTTGGTATCGTCAGTATCGGGGGTTTTCTTGTCTGGGTGAACGCCTGGTATAAAGATTACCGGCGCAGACATGGCTACCCGGTCCATCGAAGGATGACAGCGTTGGTGAAAGGCGTCTCGATTGCCGTGTTCGTCTTCGTTATCCTTACGGAGATAGGGGCGCAGGGATTTGGGCATAGGCCTGAGCATGTAGTGGAAAAGCATGGCATGAAGATGGTGGCTGTGGTCAGCAGCTTTCTGGATGAAACCGTGAACTACTACGAATACCAAAACGCTCTTTTCTATGGGAAGCAACTTGGCTATGAGTGGTATGGCAGCGGCGGTGGCGACCCGCTTGCCCGCGACCCTGTGCCGGAGCCAATCAAGTGGAAGTTCTATGACTATGCCGGAGCGCTGATAGACGAGAACCCGGAGGAATAAAGACTGATGGATGATATATCCTGCATTTACGCAATGCAGGGAAAAGAATGCGGCGTGCTGGATGCACAGGACAGAGGGATATTGAGTGGTGATGTTCTCGATAATCCGTATGCTCTGCTATATATTGACGCCCAATTCGTTTCTGATGGAACAATAAGAGAAGGAACGGCTCCCACCCTATATGGATGGGAGCCGCTATCGTGTCGCGCATCAATTAGCCGGTGATATGCTCTGAAACATGTTGCCGCCATTGGCAATCTGAAACTCCGTCGTCAATTCCAGCGGCGCATTGTCGCCTCTGTTACCTGGACTCCATTGACCATTTGGCCTGCCGCCTGGGTTCTCGCCATCCGGTCGTTCCAGACCAGCAGGAGGAGTCGGTCCACCAAATGGGGTTCCACCTTCTGGCGGGGCCATCCCCTCAGGAGGCTCGGGCGGCAGCACACCACCGGGCATCATACCCTCGGGAAGTTCGGGCGGTGTCCCACCATCGGGCATCATCCCGGGCATCCCCGGCATACCGGGGCCTCCCATCATGCTGCCGCGCTGACCCGCCAGCTGTATATCGTCACTCCACAAGGTATAAGTCCCCTCGACTAATTCGGGACTGCTGTAAATCAGAATGGAGTAGTCATTCTCTGGAGTGGTCTC
>JAFQPT010000122.1 GCA_017411665.1 Oscillospiraceae bacterium
GAGAGATGATCTGGATACACTGAGCCGCAGAGTCTGCACGCTGGTCATACTGACCGGGCAGGTATTCCACAGCAAAGACAGCCGCATCGGTTTCAGGCAGTTCGGAATAAGTAACGTCCTGCTGAGGTTCGGAGAAAACGGTACCAACCGCATAATCGAACAGTTCCTTTTCGATGTGTTCCACATCGTAACGGTTAAACAGACGCAGGTCACTCAGTTCCTTGATGCCAAGGAACGCGCGGATTTCTTCTTTCAAAGAGTCTGCGCTGTGGCGCAGGCCGGGTTTCTTTTCTACATATACGCGATAAACCATGCTCTCACCTCTTAATTCTGATTCCATGCTTTCAGTGCGCGGGCACCGATATCGTTTCTATAGAACGCATTGCCAAAGTGAACCTTCTTCACCTGCGCATATGCTTTTTCTACTGCCTCGGGCAGAGTGGCTGCGGTTTCCACAACACCCAGTACACGACCGCCGGAGGTTACCAGCTTACCGTCAGCCAGCTTTGCGCCTGCAATGAATACATCTGCTTCACAGTCGGGATCTACGGTAATTTCGTAGCCCTTTTCATAGGCTTCGGGGTAGCCCTTGCTTGCCATGACAACGCAGCATGCGTTCTTATCTGCAAACTTCACTTCTGTTTCTGCCAGCGTGCCTGCCCGGCATGCCTTCATAACAGTCAGCAAATCGCTTTCCAACAGAGGCAGAACAACCTGGGTTTCGGGATCGCCGAAACGGCAGTTGTATTCAATGACCTTGGGGCCGTTGGGAGTGATCATCAGACCGAAGTACAAGCAGCCCTTGAAGCTGCGGCCTTCTGCGTTCATTGCGTTGATAGTGGGCAGGAAAATTTCTTCCATGCAGCGTGCTGCAACCTCTTCGGTATAGTAGGGGTTGGGTGCGATGGTACCCATGCCGCCGGTATTCAGACCTTCGTCATTGTCAAAGGCTCTCTTGTGGTCCATGGAGGAGACCATGGGAACCACTACCTTACCGTCTGTAAAGGACAACACAGACACTTCGGGGCCGGTCAGGAATTCTTCGATAACGATCTGATTGCCGCTTGCGCCGAACTTCTTGTCTTCCATAATGGAGGAAACAGCTTCCTTTGCTTCTTTCAGGTTCATCGCAATGATAACGCCCTTACCCAACGCCAGACCGTCAGCCTTGATAACGGTAGGCATGGGAGCGGTTTCCAGATACTTCATGGCAGCTTCCGCTTCGGTGAACACTTCATAAGCAGCGGTGGGAATACCGTACTTCTTCATGAGGTTCTTGGAAAAGACCTTGCTGCCTTCCAGAATCGCAGCGGCCTTGTTGGGGCCGAAGCAGGGCACGCCTGCTGCTTCCAGTGCGTCAACCGCGCCCAGAACCAGAGGATCGTCGGGAGCGACGACCGCGAAGTCGATGCCGTTTTCCTTGGCAAAAGCGACCTGTGCTTCAATATCGGTTGCACCGATCGCAACGCAGACAGCATCCGCTGCGATGCCGCCGTTGCCGGGCAATGCGTAAATTTCGGTTACGTCGGGATTTTTCTTCAGGCTCTTGATGATGGCATGTTCTCTGCCGCCACCGCCTACAACCATAAGCTTCATATCTTCTATCCTCTCAATTAGTGGTGGAACAGGCGCATGCCGGTGAATGCCATAACAATGCCGTACTTGTTGCAGGTCATAATAACCTGGTCATCACGGATGGAGCCGCCGGGTTCACAGATGTACTGTACACCGGATTTTCTTGCACGTTCTACGTTGTCGCCGAAGGGGAAGAATGCGTCGGAGCCTACGGTAACGCCGCTCTGGGTTGCAATCCATGCCTTCTTTTCTTCTGCAGTCAGAGGTTCGGGCTTGACCTTGAACTTGGTCTGCCATTCACCTTCTGCCAGAACGTCTTCATATTCATCGGAGGTATAAACGTCGATGGCATTGTCGCGGTCGGGGCGACGGATGCCGTCAACAAACTGCAGGCCCAGTACCTTGGGATGCTGGCGGATGTACCAGTTATCTGCCTTGTTGCCTGCCAGTCTGGTGCAGTGGATACGGCTCTGCTGGCCTGCGCCAACGCCAATCGCCTGACCGTCCTTCACATAGCAGACAGAGTTGGACTGTGTGTACTTCAGAGTGATCAAAGCCACGATCATGTCGATAATTGCGCTTTCGGGCAGTTCCTTGTTGTCGGTAACAATATTGGTGAGCAGTTCACGGTTGATTTCAAAGTTGTTTCTGCCCTGTTCGAAGGTGATGCCGAATACGTCCTTGTGTTCCTGCACAGCGGGTACGTAGTTAGGATCGATCTTGACTACATTGTAGTTGCCCTTCTTTTTGGTCTTGAGAATCTCCAGTGCTTCGGGAGTGTAGTCGGGAGCAATGATACCGTCAGAAACTTCGTCCTTCAGATATGCTGCAGTGGCTGCATCGCAGGTGTCGGACAGTGCTGCCCAGTCACCGTAGGAGCACAGACGGTCAGCGCCGCGTGCGCGGATATAAGCGCAGGCAATGGGGCTCAGTTCAGCAGCGGGATCTACGAAGTAGATCTGCTTGTCCACGTCGCTCAGAGGCAGACCAACTGCTGCGCCTGCAGGAGAAACGTGCTTAAAGGATGCTGCTGCCGGCAGACCGGTTGCTTCCTTCAGTTCCTTAACCAGCTGCCAGGAGTTCAGTGCGTCCATGAAATTGATGTAGCCGGGGCGGCCGTTGAGCACCTCGATGGGCAGCTCTCTGCCGTCGTTTACGTAAATGGAGGAAGGCTTCTGATTGGGGTTGCAGCCATACTTCAGTTCCAATACTTTCATGTTTGTTCCTCCTTAGTTGTGTCTGTTGATAATTACGGTATCGGTCGCGCCGCTTGCAATATCGATGGTACGAACAAACAGGCTGACCTTATTATCTTCGTTCAGATTTTCCCACAGAACCTCTGCAAAGGCCTTGGCATCTGCCCATTCCAGTGCAATGCGTTCGGGTTCGCCTTCAAAGGAAGGCAGGGGGTTGCCGTCGCCCTGATAGGTGTGGATAAAGTGTGCCACGCCTGCCTGGGGCTTGTCATATTCATAGAAGTATCTGCAGCAGCATGCAGGATCATTGTCCATGCTCTTGAGAATAGACATCTTATAGCTGCCGTCAGCTGCCACGATACCGGAAATACGAGGGGTGTAGTTGGGGCCGTCCGGCTCAAATTCGCGGGTACGCAGAGATTCTTCAAAAGTCTTGCCTGCTACCAGGAAATCGCGAATGGTATCGGTCTGGTCGCCGTTGGTAACAACGGTTTCAGCACCAACCACGCGGACGGGATGATAAATGATCAAGCTGGGATCTTCCATCTTGCTTTCGTCATGTGCCTTGGTGCGGATGCCGTCAGTGGTTTCTTCAAAGATACGGTTGCGGCTATTCACACTGCGGCCCATGATAAAGTATGCGATCATGACCTTGGAATCGTCAGCGGTTCTGCCAAGGATAATTCCGCGGCCGGGATAGCTGGTTTCCTGCAGTCTGGTTTTGATGTCAAGCAATTTCATACTTCTTTCTCCTTTGCGATCTTCGCAGAAATGTCTTCTGCAGCCTGAGGAAGCAGGATCCATTCCGCCTGTTCCATCACTCGTCTCTGCAGCACCTCGGGGGTGTCGCCTTCCAGAATCTCAACAGCCTTTTGTGCAATGATTTTGCCGCCGTCGGGAATTTCATTTACATAGTGTACCGTAGCACCGGTAACCTTCACGCCATATGCCAGCGCTTCCTCGTGAACCTTCAGCCCGTAGTATCCCTTCCCACAAAAGGATGGAATCAACGAGGGGTGAATGTTAATGATGCGTTCGGGCCACTGCTTGGTGAAGTTTTCGCTGAGAATACTCATAAAGCCTGCCAGAACAATCAGCTCAATGCCGTGCTCCTTCAGCGCAGCAGAAATGGCCGCTTCAAAGGCTTCCTGTCCGCCCAGTGCTTTTTTGCTGCAAACAACGCCCTTGATGCCTGCGTTTTTCGCACGTTCCAGCGCGTATGCAGTAGGCTGGCTTGCAACCACCAGTACGATTTCACCGCTATGAAGCACACCCGCAGTTTGCGCATCAATCAGCGCCTGCAAATTGGTCCCGCCACCGGAGACGAATACCGCAATTTTGGTTTTTGTCATATTTCTCTCCTATCAGCGCTTCGCACCCATACGTGCCAAAAGCTTTTCGTACGCCTGTTCCATTCCACCTTCCCCTTCCCAATAGCGTTTGCCGCTTTCGGGATCAAACAGATGCATGGTTTCAGGCGTGAAATCACCACACATAACCACAAAGTGTTCCATCACATGACCGAATCGAAGATTGATCTGACCAAGGCTGATGTCAAACTGTGTAAAATAGTTATGCAGCATATCCCACACATATCGGCCGGTATCTTCCATGTTCAGCATGGCATCTTCCCAAACCGCTTCTTTGATGGCAACTTCACGCCCCACAGGAATTTCCGCGCCATCCTTGTGCAGATAATATGCGTAAGCAGGGTCTTCTCCACCGGTAACGACAGTCAAAGTCATGGGAATTTCCAAAACCTTCAGTGCATCGTGTTCGGTTTTACTGATCTGTCCCAGAAAACTGCAAGTTACTTCCGCATCGGAAAAGCCCTTCATGAGGAAACAGTGCATTGCATTGTGAACATCTGCATATTCGCCGGTAAATTCCACACGATGAATCAGAGGCTCCTCTGTTGCATACACCCGTTTACCGGGTAATTCCTGCAACAGCTCTTTCTTTTCCACCATTCGAAAAGCTCCTTACTTGTTGAATTCAGCTTCTGCAGCTGCGTTCTTTTCCAGAACCTTTGCAGTATCGGCGTCGCGTCTTGCCTTCAGCTTTGCTGCCAAACCGTCGTCGGTAATTGCCAGCATTTCGATTGCAAGCAGCGCAGCATTGACTGCACCGTCAATCGCTACGGTTGCAACAGGAATGCCGGAGGGCATCATAACGGTAGAGTACAGAGCATCAACGCCGTCCAGAGCACCGGAGCGCATGGGGAT
Source organism: Oscillospiraceae bacterium (assembly GCA_017411665.1). The sequence goes on from JAFQPT010000122.1 coordinate 4,997, forward strand.
ACCAATGACAGGCAGAGTGGTGTTGGCAGCAATGACACCTGCCAGATGTGCAGCCATGCCTGCTGCGCAGATGATAGCGCCGAAGCCGTTTTCACGTGCATTTGCAGCAAATTCGTGTGCCTGCACGGGAGTTCTGTGTGCGGAGTAAATGTGTACTTCGTAAGGAACTTCAAACTCAGCCAGAGTGTTGATGGCCTTTCTTACTACGGGCAAATCACTGTCGCTGCCCATCATAACGCCGATTTTTTTCATAATATTGCCGCCTCTCATTTCGATAGGATTTTATATATTATAATAGCAGAAGCGCAAAGCTTCTTCCATTGACAGTTCGTAGATCATTGGTCTGTATCAGACAGAACTTCATGCATTCCGTCTTAGATATACATTCCGTCGGTTTTGTTTCTATTTCAAAGACACGCCCCTTCAAAAGAAGGGATTGTTTCAGTACCGAATATAGCACTTAAGCAGAGTGGCGCAATTTGCACCACTCCACTTATTTACACAAAAATGTATCGCTTTCTTTAGCGCAGAACGATCTTTTCGTTGCCTGCAGCAACTTCGCCAATGACGTAAGCGTCAACGCCTTCTGCCTTCAGCGCTGCCATAGCAGCGTCAACGGTTTCAGCGCTTACGATAACCGCCATGCCAACGCCCATATTGTAGGTGTTGTACATGTCACGTTCGGGGATGTTGCCTTCACGCTGCAGCAGGTTGAAGATTGCGGGAACCTTGATAGAAGCCTTATCCACAACCGCACACAGACCGTCGGGAATGCAGCGGGGAATATTTTCATAGAAGCCGCCGCCGGTAATGTGGCTGACGCCGTGTACTTCCGCAGCTTCAATCGCTGCCAGAACGGGCTTTACATAAATAACAGTGGGAACCAGCAACGCTTCGCCCAGAGTCATGCCCAGTTCATCAAAATACTTGTTCAGATCGGCACTTTCTACGTCGAATACCTTACGAACCAGAGAGTAGCCGTTGGAGTGGATACCGGAGGAAGGCAGTGCCAGAATCACGTCACCGGGCTTCATCTTGTTCTGGTCGATGATCTTTGCCTTGTCCACAATGCCCACAGCAAAGCCTGCCAGATCGTAGTCATCAGCAGCCATGGTGCCGGGATGTTCAGCGGTTTCGCCGCCAATCAGCGCACAGCCTGCCTGTACGCAGCCTTCTGCCACGCCGGAAACCAGAGTTGCTACCTTTTCGGGAACATTCTTGCCGATGGCAATGTAGTCAAGGAAAGCAATGGGCTTTGCGCCGCAGCATACGATGTCGTTCACGCACATTGCTACGCAGTCGATACCGACGGTATCGTGCTTGTCCATGATCTGTGCAATGCGCTGCTTGGTGCCGACACCGTCGGTACCCATAACCAGAGTGGGTTCGGTCATACCCGAAATGTCGGGAGTAAACAGACCGCCAAAGCCGCCGATGTCGGAAACAACACCGGGAATCATGGTTCTGGCAACGTGCTTTTTCATCAGACGTACGCCTTCATAGCCTGCTTCAATATTTACGCCGGCAGCAGCGTAGGATGCGGAGTGAGAATTGTTCATGTAATTTATTCCTTTCCGGTCCAGCAATATGTGCAGACCTTATCTTTATCCAAGCCGATTGCTTCCAGAACACCGTCCAAGGACTGGTATCCCAGAGAGTCAAATCCAAACTGATCGCAAATTTTCTTCAGCATACACTGACCGCGTTCGGTAGATGCATCGGCATATTCCTCCAGATGCTTCTGCCCTTCATCCCCTTCCAGCTCCTGAATGGTTCTGCGGGTCAGCAGCTCCATTTCGGATCTGCTGCTTGAGAAATTCAGGTACTTGCAGCCATACATGATGGGAGGGCAAGCGGAACGCATATGTACTTCCTTGGCACCGGATTCATACAGGAAATCAACGGTTTCCTGCAGCTGGGTACCGCGCACAATAGAGTCGTCAACGAACATCAGCTTTTTCCCATGAATCAGCTCATATACGGGAATCTGCTTCATCTTCGCAGTTTGATTGCGCAGACGCTGGTCGGAGGGGGTAAAGGAACGGGACCAGGTAGGCGTGTACTTTACGAACGGACGAGCAAAATGCTTGCCGCTCTGATTTGCATAACCGATGGCATGGGGCACACCGGAATCGGGAACACCTGCCACAAAATCTACCTCGGGCATTGTTCCCTTTGCCTGTTCGTCTCTGGCCATAATCCAACCGTTTTCATAGCGCATCAATTCTACATTTCTGCCTTCATAGTTGGAGTTGGGATAACCGTAGTAGGTCCAAAGGAAGCCGCAGATTTTCATTTCTTCACCTGCAGGAGAAACGGTCTCACAACCGTTTGCAGTCAGCGCAACGATTTCCTTGGGGCCCAGCTCATAGTGGTCTTCATAATCCAGTTTCTGATATGCAAATGCTTCAAAGGATACGCACAAGCTGCCATCGGGATGCTTGCCAATCAACACAGGCAGACGTCCCAGACGGTCACGAGCAACCAGAATACCATCCTGAGTCATGATCAAAATAGTAATGGAACCCTTGATCACTTCCTGTGCATACAAAATACCGTCTACCAGATTTTCCTTCTGATTAATCAGTGCAGCTACCAGTTCGGTTGCATTGATTTTGCCGGAGCTCATAGCCATGAACTGATGGTAATGGTCAGACAGATATTCGTCCACCAGCTCTGTGGCATTGTTGATCAAGCCAACCGTACAGATTGCAAACAAGCCCAAGTGAGAACGAACCAGCAGAGGCTGAGGATCGGTGTCGCTGATACAGCCCATTGCAATGTTCCCCTTAAACTTATGGAGATCCTTATCAAACTTTGTACGGAAAGGCGTATTCTCGATATTATGGATTTCGCGGTTAAACCCTTTCTCTGTGTCAAAGGTCACCATACCACCGCGCTTGGTGCCCAGGTGGGAGTGATAGTCTGTACCAAAGAAAACGTCAAGTGTCACATCTCTGTGAGAGACGGCACCAAAAAAACCACCCATTCTATATC
>JAFQPT010000123.1 GCA_017411665.1 Oscillospiraceae bacterium
ATACGGAAACAATCAGCTTTTCTTTGGGATCAATCCCCAGTTCTTCCTTTGCCTTATCCTTGCTGTATGTACGGAAGTCTCCACGTACGGGAGTACCTGTTACTTTCACAACATCGGAATTTTTGTAAGCGGACGCACTTTCCTCAAAGCCAACCATCATCACGTCCACACCGCCTGCCAGCATTTTGGTGGTCAGACCGGGAACGGCGTTGGACTCATGGAGCACCGTGGGAATCTTCATCAGCTGCGCTGCCTTCAGCACAGGGAAGCACACATAGCCGCCAGTACCAATGACAACATCGGGCTGAAAGTCCTTGATGATGCGCTTGGAAGCGCCCAGGCTCTTCACCACATTCAGCGCAGTTTTCATATTATGCTTGATGCCTGCAGGAGAGAGGCTGCGCTGGATATTGGTGATTTCAATCACTTCAATCTCATACCCTGCTCTGGGAACCAGATCTTCTTCCATCTTCCCTTTTGCACCTACAAACAAAAACTCGCTCTCAGGCATCAGTTCCTTCAGTCTGCCCGCTACCGCAATGGCAGGATTAATATGGCCTGCGGTACCGCCGCACGCAAACAGAAATTTCATATCAGTATCCTTTCTTGTATCTTTTTCAGACCGGGAACTCCGGCATCCACCTGTCTGGAAATACTCAGCAGAATGCCCATTTCTCCCAGTTCGATCCATAAGGCTGTGCCGCCGTAGCTAAAAAACGGAAGCGAAATCCCTGTGCAGGGAATGGTGTTTGTCACCACAGCCACGTTCAATATCACCTGCATGGCAAGCAGGGTGGAAATGCCCGCCGCTACCAAAAAGCTATAGCGATCACGGCAGTGAAATGCAATCCAAAAGCCTCTGCAAATCAGCAGAGCAAACAAAATCAATATAATCGTCGCACCCACGAACCCCAATTCTTCGCAGACCACCGCAAAAATGAAGTCGTTGTGCTCCTCAGGCAAATACAAATATTTTTGTCGGCTGTTGCCCAGCCCCAGCCCGAATAAGCCGCCCGAGGAAATGGCATAAATGGACTGAACGATTTGATATCCGTCCCCCTGTAAATTCGACCACGGGTCAAGCCACGTGGTGATGCGGGTGGATACATAGGGAAACAGCAGCGTCAGTGCCGTGAACGCAATGACCAGCACGCTTCCGCCTGCGACAAACCAAATCAGCTGCGTGCCGCCCATGAACATCATCACCGCACCGATGGCAAAGATAATGATGGTTGCGGACATATGGGGCTGCAAAACCAGCAGCACACCGATTGTCAAAAGAACAGCCGCAAAAGGAACGATTCCATATTGGAAGGTACTCATATAGCTGCGATAACGGCAAATCATATCCGCAAATACCAGTATCACAGCAAGCTTGGCAAATTCGGAAGGCTGAACCGTGAAAAAGCCGAGGTTCAGCCAGCGACGCACGCCTCCGCCGGTACCCACACCGACGAAAAGCACCAAAAGCAGCAACAAAACTGTTGCTGCCAGAAAGGCGTAGCTGAGGCGTCTGTAAAACGAGATGGGAAAACGGGAGGCCGTCAGCATTATGACCACTCCCGTCACCGCAAAAATCAGCTGTCGTACAAAATAATAGGTGGCACTGCCTTCCGTGTAATAAGCACGGACAAAGCTGGCAGACAGCACCATAATCACCCCTACCGTTAACAGCAGAGATGTCAGTGCCAGAAATGTGAAATCCACATCGCCCTGTTTTGAGGGCTGAGATACATAGGATGCCGTGAGGCGAGTCCCGGAATATTCCATATAGATGGCCCTTCCTGTCCCGCCTTACGACAGGACAAACATCAAGCTACAAAACGGCTGCTGATGCCAATGAAGGAAATCAGACCGGCAAGAGCAGACACGACCACAACCAGCACAAACAGCTGCTTTTCGGTCCACTTATGACCCAGCCAGCCACCCAGTTCCAGATGGTGGTGGAAGGGTGCCATCTTGAAGACACGCTTGCCGCCGGAGAGCTTGAAATAACCGACTTGGATGATTACAGACAAGGTCTCAACAATATATACAATACCCAGAACAATCAGAGTCAGAGGCATGTCATATGCAAATGCCAGTGCTGCCACAGCGCCGCCCAAAAACAGAGAGCCTGTGTCGCCCATAAAGACCTTGGCAGGATTGAAGTTGTAAATTAGGAAGCCCAGCAGACCGCCTGCCAGACCGGATGCAAATACGCCCAGTGCGCCGTAAGCAGAGCCCCAGAAATAAGTCACGACTACAAAGAAAATCATGACAGGGAAGGTTGCGCCGGAAGCCAGACCGTCCACACCGTCGGTGAGGTTTACCGCATTGACAGTGCCAACGATGACGAAGGCTGCAAACACAAAGTAAACGGGTTCGGGAATGGGCAGCGTAACATTCACAAAGGGAATATACAGATTGGGGGTAATGTAGCCCAGACGGCGCATGACCATGATGAATACCAGAGATACTGCCAGTTGCAGGATCAGCTTTTTCTTTGCAGTCAGACCCAGATTCTGCTTGTGGCGAAGCTTTTCATAGTCGTCAATAAAGCCGACAACGCCGAATGCCAGAGCCAGCAGCAGACAAATCAGATGTCCGTATTCCCCTGCCTGCACATTCTTCCAACCCGCAGTGAAGCAAGCCGCAGTTACAGCCAGAATGAAGATGATACCGCCCATAGTGGGAGTACCGTTTTTGTGCATATGCCAGTTGGGACCGATTTCCTTAATCATCTGACCTGCCTTGACCTTACGCAGGAAAGGTACGATTACCGCACCTGCAATGGCAGCAGTCACAAATCCCACAATAAAAGCTATCATCAATTGCATGCTCATTTTCTCTCTCGCCTTCCGTTTAATATCTCTGCAACGATTTCTCTCTCGTCCATATGAATCTTCGTTGTTCCGATGATTTGATAATCCTCATGGCCCTTACCCGCCAGAATAATCACATCACCGTCTTGATGATTTTCAACGGCCCATTCAATGGCCTTGATTCGGTCGGGAATCACCTTCAGATTCCCTAAATCCTTGTGCATCCCCTTGAGAATATCCTCAATGATATCCATGGGGTCTTCCGTTCTGGGGTTGTCGCTGGTCACAATGACCAGATCCGCATTGGCCTGTGCGATGCGGCCCATAATGGGGCGTTTAGTACGGTCTCTGTCTCCGCCGCAGCCAAACAGCACCACCAGTCTGCCTTCCGTCACATGACGCATGGAGTCCAGTACATTATCCAGCGCATCGGGAGTATGGGCATAGTCAATCAGAATGGTATAGTTACCGTCAGTGGGAACAACCTCCACTCTGCCCTTCACACCCTTGGCAGATTCCAGTGCCTTGCAGGCATCCTTTAGACTCACACCCAGCTGCAGTACCGTTGCCAGCACTGTCAGTGCATTGTATACAGAGAAGGTTCCGGGAATTCCCAGATGGGTATGCACCGTTTCTCCCTTGTATACTGCATCAAAGGCAATGCCATCTGCTCTGAAAACCACGTTGTCTGCCATCAGACTTGCTTCACTGTTGGCAGCGTAGGTGCAGATGGGACACATCGCACCGCTCAGCATGGTTTCCGCCCAGATGTCATCCATGTTGACAACACCCCTGCGGCACAAACCGAAGAGCTTTGCCTTGGCGGCAGCATAGTTTTCCATGGTAATGTGGTAATCCAGATGATCCTGTGTCAGATTGGTGAACACACCCACATCGAAGGAAGTCCCGTCCACTCTGCCTTGATCCAAAGAATGGGAGCTGACCTCCATCACTGCATGTGTGCAGCCTGCTTCCACCATTCTGGAGAACAGATACTGCAGGTCTCTGGATTCGGGGGTAGTATGGGCAGTGGGAATCACTTCATCCCCAATCATATTGCCGTTGGTGCCGATGAGTCCGACCTTTGCCTGCAGGGTCTCCTCCAGCACATGCTTCAAGAGGTTTGTGGTCGTGGTCTTACCGTTGGTACCGGTGATGCCGATGACCGTCATTTTCGAGGAAGGGTCTCCGAAAAACGCTTTTGCACCCATCGCCAAAGCTTTGCGGCTGTCCGCAACCTGAACATAATCCACCTGCACCTCGGGTACATCCTGGCAGAAAATCACTGCCGCACCCTTTTCCACAGCCATGGGTATAAATTTATGTCCGTCTGTGGTCAGCCCCTTCACCGCAACGAAAACGCTGCCGGGGGTAACCGCACGGGAGTCATTTGTAATGTCTGTGATTTCCTGCTCCAAATCCGCAGAAACCGACAAAACCGTAATTTCTCCCAGGAGTTCTTTCAGTTTCATGGTAATTCTCCTAATATCTGCCGAGCATGCCGCTGTCGCCGCTCACCAGAGTCACTTGCATCACAGTCCCGTGCTCCACAGCCGTCCCGACAGGGATGGACTGGGTTGCAACCACCTGTGATTTGGGGTCTGTCACGGAAGAATCCGTACGTATAAACAATCCATAGCTGCTCAAAATCCATGCAGCATCCGAATAGGTATATCCTGTTACATCGGGCATATTCTCAAGTTTTTCCGACGGAGTCGCCCCTGTATACAAAATTACTTGAGAGCCCTGCTGAATCACACTGCCTTGATGAGGCAGCTGATTCGTGACCGTTCCTCCCGAACCGATTGTGCGGCAGGTCAGACCCGTCTCGGCAAGCTTTTTCTGCGCTTCCGACAGCGTCATTCCCACCAAAGAAGGTACGGTCTTATCCATTTTTTCCTGTTCTTCTTCCGTGTATGCGGGCTCTACCCCCAAATACGGAAGAATATCGCGGAACATATTGCCCACTGTCGGCGCACCCATCTGTCCGCCGCTGATGTAGACACCGCTTTTGTTGCTGGGAGAATCCAGCAGCACAAGTATCGCAATCTGCGGGTCATTCGCAGGAGCAAACCCGATAATGGACACTATATATTCCTTTTGCCCTGTCTGGGCAATCATGACTACATTTTCCGATGTCCCTGTTTTTCCGCCGATGCGGTAACCGGAAACATAGGCATTTCGGCCTGTGCCTTCCTTGCTGTCACCGACCACCTGCTCCAGAATCTGTCGAACCTTTGCGGAGGTCTCTTCACTGATGACCTGTCGGAGCACCTCCGGCTGTCTTTCTTCAATAACGGTTCCGTTTTCATCCAGAATCTGCTTCACCAGATAGGGCTGCCTCATATAGCCGCCGTTGACACAGGCGCTGACTGCTGTGATCAGCTGAATGGGCGTAATGGTAAAGGTCTGCCCAAACGAGGCCGCTGCAAGCTGCGTCAAACTGCCCTCTTTATAAAACACGTCGGGACTCCACCAGATACTGCCGCTCTCTCCCGAAAGGTCGATTCCTGTTTTTCCCGTAGGTGTATGAGAGGAATCCGTCGGCAGATTCAGTAATCCGAAGCCTTCGCAGTACTGATAGAATTTCTCGGCACCGACTCGCAGTCCCAGATTGATAAACGCCACATTACAGGAATGCTGCGTCGCCTGAGTCAGGGTCTGCATGCCGTGCCCCTGGGTTTTCCAGCACTTTCTGGGCTGGCTGTCGCCTGCCACACGTATGCTGCCTCCGCAGCCGAAGCTGTCATCGAGACTTGTGACCCCTTCCTCCAATGCCATGGCAAGCGTCAAAATTTTAAAGGTAGAGCCGGGCTCATAGGTATCGGAAATGGCTTTGCATCGCCACTGTGCCTGCTGGGCTGCAGCAAGCAGACGGGATTTTTCCTCTTTCGTGGCAGCCGCATCGATTTCCGCCTGCGCCTCGGGGCTGACTGTCTGATAATCATTCAAATCGAAGCTCCCCAGAGAGGCAAGGGCGAGCACCTCCATGGTGTTTACATCCACCGCAATGGCTGCAGCACCGTTTTGGATGTCATAGTCCTCCACCGCCTGCTGCAGGTGCTTTTCCACGTAATACTGGATGGTCTCATCAATGGTCAAAACCACGTCATTTCCATCCACAGCATCGTAGTAATCCTCAAAGTTGGTATACAGCATCCGTGTCCCCATCCCCGTAGTGGCACGGGTCACTCTGCCATCCTCACCGGACAGCGCATCGTCATAATAGGCTTCAATGCCGCTGAGCCCTGTGTTTTCCAGTCCCACAAATCCTATGACGTGGGCAGCCAGACTGCCGAAGGGATAAAAACGCTTTGTATCCGTTTCCAGCTTCACACCGACCAGCTTGTAGTCGGCTTTGAATTGACGCACAGCCTCCGCTGTCTCGTCATCCACCTTTCTGGCAACGGTTTTATACCAGCTTTTGGTATCCTTAGCCATTTCCAAAAGTTTATTATAATCCATATTCAGGATTTTGGAAAGATGCTCTGCAATAAATTCCGGTGTTTCATTGGGATTATTTTTGTTTTTTGCAATCTCCGCAGGGCTGAGAAACACCGTATACACGTCTGCGCTGGCTGCAAGCACCGTGCCGTTACGGTCATAAATCGTGCCGCGGGAAGCACTGACCGTCGTTTCACGCACCTGCTGTTCAATGGCCATAGACTCATATTTTTCATGGTCAATGACCTGCAGACGAAACAGCTGCAGGATGAGTACCGCAAACGCAAGGATGCCGCACACCATCATCAGAACCAGTGTGCGGCGAAGCATCATTTCATTTGGGGCATGCGAACGCCGATTTTGTTCGTTTGACATAGTGAACACTCCGTACCTGTTAGGATCTTTCTTATCCCTACATTTTACGAAGCCGCTCCGCAATTATTACCCTTTTGCTGCAAAAAACCGCTCTCTGTCTGCCGTTTACAGGCAGCATATTATTCCGGTTCTTTTCGGCTGCTGTCAGCCGTATTGATCTCTATATATCGAATCTGATCCGTATTGGGATGTACCATCCCCAGTTCATTCACTGCACGATCTTCGATTCGGTCCAGGCGATATGCCCCGGCATGGGAAATCAGCAATTTTTCATGCTGTGTTTCCAGTTCTTTCAGTTTCTGTTCCAGAGCTGAGATTTCAAAGCTCATCTGACTCAGCTGTGACTGTGTCAGCAGCAGCAATACCATCAAAGCCGCTGCCACAGCAGCCCCCACAAGCACAAGCGGTGTCACACTGTTTCCTTTCGGTGTGTCTGCCGTCTGTCTTTCCTCTGTAATGACGGGCTCGACCTTTGGCCGATAGCTGCTGTACCGAGTCACCGCCTCGCCTTATACCCTTTCCGCTACACGCAGCTTTG
>JAFQPT010000124.1 GCA_017411665.1 Oscillospiraceae bacterium
CGTTCCGTTTACGGCTGTGACCACATCCCCGACTTTCACACCCGCTTTTTTCGCAGGCATCTCCCGTCCGCCTTCCGTAACGACCTCGCTGACTTCATCCACCAGCACGCCGTCCACATCCACTTCGATGCCCACCGCGCTGCCAACGGGAATCAGCTGCACCGCATAGGCAGACACAGGCAGTGCCGCACTCAGACAAAATACAATCGCTGTCGACAGCACATATTTTTTTGTTTTCGATTTCGTTTCCCACACATCCTCTCATAAACGTTGCCTTGCAAGACACACTATCAGTATGGCAGACAGGCTAAAAAATAAAGGCGGTGGATTCTCGCTTTCTTTCCTAATGCTTCATTTTCTGCATAGAATTAATTGACTGATTTTATGGGAGGAACAATAATGAAGCTGCTCACTTACGGCAGCCGAGGTCCGCAGGTACAGTTTTTGCAGCTGGCTCTCAACCGCGCTGACTGCGGCCCTGTGGCAACCGACGGCATTTACGGATATCATACCGCAGAGGCGGTACGGTCATTTCAGCGCAAAATGGGAATTGCCGCCAACGGCAAAGCCTCTCAGCGCACCCACAGTGCACTGATGCCCTATTACACAGGATATTTCACCCATGCAGTAGGGCGCGGGGATACCTTTTACAACCTTGCCAGACGATACCACACCTCACTGCGTGCCATCGAAACCGCAAACCCGAACACCAATGCCGCACATCTCCACATCGGCTCTCTGGTGACCGTCCCGCTGTCCTTCCCCGTGGTGCCGACAGGCATCAACTGGTCAAGCGATGTGCTGGACTGTGTCATAGACGGACTGTGTGCCCGTTATCCCTTTCTGCGAAGCCGCACCGTGGGCCGCAGTGCCATGGGCAAGCCGCTCTACGCATTGACCATTGGAAACGGGCGGCGAAAGGTGCTGTATAACGCAGCGCATCACGCAAACGAATGGATTACCACTCCCATTCTGCTCCGTTTTGCGGAAGAGCTTGCCGCAGCATACGCAAAAGACACGCTGCTGCACAACATTCCCGCAGCAGAAATTTTAAAAATCGCCCGATTTGTTCTCGTCCCCTGTGTCAATCCCGACGGCATGGACCTGGTCACAGGCTTTTTGTCGGACTGTCCCACTGCTGAACGCACCGCCCGCATTGCGGAAAAATATCCCAACATTCCCTATCCGGACGGATGGAAAGCCAACATTCGGGGTGTTGATTTGAACCTGCAATACCCTGCCGCGTGGGAGCAAGCACGTGACATCAAAGCCGCACAAGGCTATACTTCCCCTGCACCACGGGATTATGTAGGCACCGCTCCATTGACACAACCGGAAGCGCGTGCCATGGTACGGCTGACAGAGCTGGTCAGTCCCGACCGCATCCTTGCCTATCACACGCAGGGCGAAGTCATTTTCCCCAATTTCATGGATTTCGAGCCACGCGGCGCAAAGGTATTGGCCTGGCGTCTGGCTGCGGCATCGGGGTATGACGTATTGGAGACACCGCCCGAATCGGCATACGCCGGATATAAAGACTGGTTTATCCAAACATACAATCGCCCCGGATACACCATCGAGGCAGGGCTTGGCAATAACCCCCTGCCCATGGAAGATTTTGACAAGATTTACGCCCATAACCTGCCCATTCTGGTGCTGACGGCTACCTTGGATACATAAAAAAAGCGAAAGGCAAATGCCTTTCGCTTTTTTATTCCTATAAACTTATGCAGCAATGGGAGACTGCTGTTCCTTCTTGCCCTTTACAACACTGTAAATAATAACCAGCGCCACAATCACCAGAC
>JAFQPT010000125.1 GCA_017411665.1 Oscillospiraceae bacterium
CAACATGGGTATATAGCCTTTTTTTGAACTAATTTGCCATTTTTTGGCTACGCAAAAATTGAAGGGTTGAATATTTATGACAATGATTATTTTGCTGGTTGTTTTGCTGTTTTTTGTGGTAACCGCTGTTTTGGGCGCAAAGAGTGAAGTTGCTCGAAAGAAAAAACAGATTGAACATCGCGCAGAGCAAATCGGCAGTGATTTTAAATTTGAAAAGTGAGACTGTGATTTGAATAGTAAGATTGAAAAAAGTTATTCCGTTGGCGCGCTGATGTATTCTCCCGTGAAGCTGCACACCTCCATTGTGGATGCGCTGAAAAGAGAATGCTTTGCAAAGCCCTTTTCTCTGGCGTTTTGTCTGGAGGATACGGTGAGTGAAGATGCGGTAGAAGAAGCGGAAAACGAATTGTATCATATTTTGTCCATGATTCGGGAAGCGCATGAGGCAAAGCCTTTTTATCTTCCCATGATTTTTATCCGAATCCGTTCCCCAAAGCAGCTGGAAGCGCTCACAAAGAGATATGCAGAGTTTCGGGGGATTCTGAGCGGATTCATTCTTCCAAAGTTTTTTGTGGAAAACTGCGATGCATACATTTCTATTATGCAAAAGGAGCAGGACTACTGGTATATGCCGATTTTTGAATCGGCGTCCATGATTGACCTCCACACAAGATATCGGGATCTTTCTGTGGTCAAGGAAAAGCTCGAGGCGGTATCCGACCGGATTTTGAATGTACGCGTCGGCGGAAATGACCTGTCCAATGTGTTCGGTCTGCGCCGAAGAGCCGACCAGACTATTTACGATATGCATCCTGTTTCCAACCTTCTGGTGGATATCGTCACCATGTTCTCCGACCGCTATGTAGTTTCCGGCCCTGTTTGGGAGTACTACGCAGGGGAAAACTGGGATACAGGCATGAAGCGGGAAATGGAACTGGATCTGCTGAACGGATTTATTGGGAAAACCGTCATCCATCCCAATCAAATCGAGATTGTAAACGAAATGCTGAAGGTCAGTGCAGCTGACTACGAGGATGCAAAAAACATTCTCAACTGGGATGACAAAAGTGCATGGCTTGTTTCCGCAAGTGCGGAACGCACCAGAATGAATGAGTACAAAACGCATTGGAGATGGGCGAGAAAGACCGTTGCACTGGCTGAGCTTTACGGCATCAAGTGATGTCGATGTAGCCTCTTTTATCACATGCGCAAGGAGAGAACAGAAGGTATGGGTCGTCCTGCTCAACTTAGACAGTTAAATGAATACTTTGCACCTCTCTCTAACAGAGCTGAACGTGGCTTCTTCTTTTACAGAATCACAAACGATTCCGAGGAAGTTACGGCCTTTTTGAAGCAATACTATGAGACCGCCCGCAGAAGCGGTGTCATTATTGACGGAAGAATTCCCAACCCCGATGCCAATAACTTGAATTATTTCAATGAAATGATGGGAAATGACTTCCGACTGGATAAAACCTTTTTATCCGACAAGCTCAGCAGATGGCTTCCCCGTATGTCCGACAGCCAGCGGAATAATGTTGTCAATGCAATGTATTCCAATCTGACGGACATGAAGCAAAAAGGGAAGAACGAGAATATGCTGAAAAACGCATATATCAAGTACATGTGCTGGTTCTATTATAAGTTCGAGCGTATCGCCCATTTGCTGGGAAATCAAGAACCGCCAAAAATCCTCTATGACGGAAACATCAGCAACTACGAGCTCCAATTTCTGGTGGTGCTGTTCCGCGCAGGTGCAGATATCGTTCTTCTGGAACGAAACGGCGACGGAGACTATCTGAAAAACGATCCCTCTTCCGAATATTCCTTCCTGTATACCACGCCCGGGATGCGTCCCTTCGCACCGGATTTTAATTTGAAGTGGCTGCAGCAGGAAATTGCCAAGCAGGCCAACAGACAGCGCCTGTACGGTCAGCTGCCGACCATTTCAAACTGCACCAATGCATGGATGGAAAAGGCGGACATGGAGCAGGTGCATATCGAGGCACGTCGACGCGGCTCGGACGGCAACCTGTTTTACAACAGCTTTATCGTCCAATACGGTGTGGACGATAAGCTGACCTTCCCCAATGACCTGTTTATGTTCTATAAGCAGCTCAAGGGCAAAAACAGAAAAATCACCGTGGTAAACGGAGCGATTCCCGCTCCCGACCCGGCTGAAATAACCAAGATCAACAGCGGAAATTATTCCAATGTGGATCAAATGATTCTGGGATTGTCCCAGAATATCAAGTATTCCGGCAATATGCAGCTGCAGCGTCTGATGGTCAAGAGCTTTGTAGACGCGATGCTGGAAGAAAGCAATCGTCCCGGCATGAATGTGCAAAAGCTGATGAACAAGGGAGTTTATCTGCTTTGCTGGCTGAGCCGTTACCAGAAGGAGCTGTTCGTTTCCTGGAATATGCCGGAAACAGGCGTGTTCATCCTGTTTGGAAAATGCGGTTCGGAAAATGAAGCGCTGTTCCTGCGGATGCTGGCAAAGCTGCCTGTGGACGTACTGATTTTTGTGCCGGATTTGAACGCACCCTGCTGTGTGAAGGATCCCATGCTGCTGGAACTGAAATGCGATCAATCCTTGATGATGCATGAGTTCCCGGTGGAACAGACGGGCATGCGTGTGAACACCGCAGCCTATCAGGCAGAGCGGGAACTGGACACCATTATGTATCAGGATTCCGGCATGTACCGCGACAAGCAGTATGCCAAGGCGGAAACCGTCACCCTGCGTACCATGTACGAGGAAATCAGTATTCTGTGGAACCAGGAAATGAAATACCGACCCAGCTTCGGGGTCATGAATGATGTTGTGACCATGCCTGTTATGCTGGAAAAAATTTCCGGCGTGAAAAACGGGCTGAAAGACCAGTACTGGCTGAGCATCAAGCGGCTGATGAATCAAGATACCATCATGGTCAAGCGTGTCCCCTGGATCGCCCACGGTGCGCCCAATCCCATCAAACCCTTTGCAACGCAGTTCCTGCAGAATAAGCGGATTCAGAAAAACAAGATTAAGAATCACAAGGCATATCAGTACGGGATTCTCCGTGAAGAAATGCAGGACCATCTGCTGGACAAGCTGCAGCAGCTGCTGGATATGAACCTTATTAAGGGTACATACGAAAACGGTACGGAATATACCATCGTAGCAACCGCACTGAATCTGGGCAAGGACCTCCTTCGACTGATTCAAAAGTTTGACTTCACGAAGAAGAACCCCAAAATTATATTTATCAATACCTCCGAGGCTATGATGTCTCTGGAAGACAGCATCCTCGTAGCGTATTTGAACCTCATCGGTTTCGATATCCTGTTCTTTGTGCCCACAGGGTATCAGTGTGTGGAACAGCACTATCGCATAAAGTTCCTGCACGAGCATCAGCTCGGCGCCTATATGTACGACATGTCGGTTCCCGATTTCAGTCAAATCTCCGAACCGAAGCAGAATCATATCTTAAATCTATTCAGAAGGAGCTAAAGACACATGGCAATGAATTTTAACAGACCTGCTAATCTGGGCCAGCCTGCCGGCGGCAACAATTACGGCGGCAATAACGGCTACGGCAGCGGCAATGGCTATGGCAGACCTCAGATGGAAGAAAATTATCAGCAGTTCGACATCAATGCAGACAGACAGCAGATGCAGCTGATGGCAGGCTCTCCCGAAATCGACCAGCTGGCAAGCCAGATCGAAGTATACAATCTGGAAACCATCGTAACCTTCGGTGCAGGCGCTGCAGAAGAAATCTCCAGATGCTCCGACGTGGTTCTCAACAGCATGAATATGTCTCAGCTGGACGGCTCCAGTGAAATGCTGGCAACGCTGGCTAAGATCATGAGCAAGTTCGATATCGAAGAAATCAAGGACAAGCCCGGCTTGTTCGGCAAGCTGTTTGGCAACCTGCGCAAGCAGCTGGACAAGATTCTGGCCAAGTACCACACTATGGGCGAAGAAGTGGACAAGATTTACGTACAGCTGAAGCAGTACGAAGTGGAAATCAAGCAGTCCAACCGTAAGCTGGAAGATATGTTCCAGGCAAACGTCGGTTACTACCATGAACTGGTCAAGTACATTCTGGCAGGCGAACAGGGCATCGAAGAACTGAAGGCTTACATCGTACAGCGCCGTGAAGACATGGAACTGAGCGGTGACCACTCCATCCAGTTTGAACTGACAGCTCTGGAACAGGCTCAGATGATGCTGGAACAGCGCGTACACGACTTGAGAATTGCAGAAAACGTTGCAATGCAGGCAATTCCCATGATCAAGACCATGCAGTTCAGCAACATGAACCTGGTCAGAAAGATCAACTCCGCATTTATCATCACTCTGCCCGTATTTAAGCAGGCTCTGACTCAGGCAATCATGCTCAAGCGTCAGCGTATTCAGGCAGAAGCAATGTCCGCTCTGGATAAGAAGACCAACGAAATGCTGATCCGTAATGCACAGAACACCGCTGAACAGTCTAAGATGACCGCTCAGCTGGCTACCGGCAGCTCCATCAAGATTGAAACTCTGGAAAAGACTTGGCAGACCATCGTGAAGGGTATTGACGAAACCAAGCAGATTCAGGACAATGCACGTAAGCAGAGAGTGGAAGACCAGAAGCGTCTGGAAACCATCAAGGCTGACTTTAACAAGAGATACAATGTTCCTAAGAAACAGTAAACTATAAAATTAAAACATTATTGGGAGGATATTATGGCTATTAATCTGCATAAGGGTCAGAAAATCGACCTGACTAAGGGCAATCCCGGACTGAGCAAGCTGCTGGTAGGTCTGGGCTGGGACGTTAACGCATTTGACTCCGGCGCTGACTTCGACCTGGACGCATCCGCATTCCTGGTAGGCGCAAACGGCAAGTGCCCCACCGAAAATGAATTTGTATTCTACGGCAACCTGAAGCACAAGAGCGGCGCCGTTACTCACATGGGTGACAACCTGACCGGTGCAGGCGACGGCGACGACGAACAGATCACCGTTGATCTGTCCAAGATTCCCGCAAACATCGAACGTATTGCATTTACCGTAACCATTTATGACTCCGACGCACGCGGTCAGAACTTCGGTCAGGTTTCCAATGCATACATTCACATTCAGGACCTGGTAAGTGGCACCGACCTGATTCGCTTCGACCTGGGTGAAGATTTCTCCATCGAAACCGCAATCGTTGTAGGCGAAATTTACAAGTACAACGGCGCATGGAAGTTCAACGCAATCGGCAGCGGCTTCCAGGGCGGTCTGGCAGCTCTGTGCGCACACTACGGCATCGACGCTGAA
The DNA here is from genome assembly GCA_017411665.1 of Oscillospiraceae bacterium. The sequence continues at coordinate 5,300 of JAFQPT010000125.1, forward strand.
TAAAACAAATACATCAATTCCCCGATATTAAATCGGGGAATTGGTGTACCCCATAAAGGAGAATTCTCATGATTCAGTTAAAAAAGAATGAAGAAGAATTGACTCAGCATGTGATGGGTAAAATCAGCCTGTCCAAGGATAAGAGTAAGCTGGAAAAGCATGTTGTCAGCCTGTCCAAGACCGTTGTTGACCTGAGCCATAAGAGCGGCGTTGACCTGGGTGCTACCAGCGCAAAGGTCGTAGTTGTTCTGGACTACAGCGGCTCCATGAACAGCCTGTATCACAACGGAACCGTTCAGAATACCATCAACCGTCTGGTTCCTCTGGGACTGACCTTTGATGACAATGGCACCATCGACGTTTTCCTGTTCTCCAATGACTACAGAAAAATCACCGACTTGAATCTGGGCAACTATGAAGACTACGTAAAGAAGGTCGTATTTACTTCCGGTTACCAGATGGGAGGCACCTCTTATGCTCCCGTACTGAAGGCAATCATTGAAGGCGAAACCAAGAAGGGCCTGTTTGGCTTCGGCAAGAAGGTAAAGCAGGAAGCCATCGTGGATGACGGCGACCCCACCTTTATCCTGTTTATCACCGACGGTGAAAATGCAGACAAGGCAGCGTCCGATGCAATCATCCGCAAGTCTTCCGAACTGAATGTATTCATTCAGTTTATCGGCATCGGTAATGAACGCTTCAACTATCTGCGTCAGCTGGACGATATGCCCGGCCGCAGAAGAGATAACACCGGCTTCTCTAAGATGAGCGATTTGAACAAAGCAAGCGACAGCGAACTGTACACCAATGTTCTGGAACAGTTCTCCGACTGGCTGAACGGCTTGCAGTAACCAATAATAGGAGGATTACAAAATGGGTATTAGTTTGCAGAAGGGTCAGAAGGTAGACCTGACCAAGACCAACCCCGGTCTGAGCAAGGTAGTTGTAGGTTTGGGCTGGGACGTCAATATGTTTGACACCGGCGGAAACTTTGACCTGGACACCGCAGCATTCCTGCTGGCGGCAAACGGCAAGGTTCGTACCTCCGATGACTTCGTGTTCTACGGAAATCTGCGCCACGTATCCGGCGCGGTGGAACATCAGGGCGACAACACCACCGGCGCGGGTGACGGCGACGACGAACAGATCAAGATCGATCTGAGCAAGGTTCCCGCTGATATCGCGCGTATTACCTTCACCGTTACCATTTACGAAGCTGACGAACGCCGTCAGAACTTCGGTCAGATGAACAATGCTTTCATCAGAATCGTTGACGAAGTCAAGGGCGAAGAACTGATTCGCTACGATCTGGGCGAAGACTTCTCCATTGAAACCGCAGCTGTATTCGGCGAACTGTACAAGCACAACGGCGAATGGAAGTTCAATGCGATCGGCAGCGGCTATCAGGGCGGTCTGGCTGCTCTGTGCGCAAACTACGGTGTTGACGTAGACTAAGAAAGGCGACCGAAATGGCAGTTAACCTTGAAAAAGGCAGAAAAGTCAATCTGCAGAAGTCTTCTCAGAAGCAGCTTGGCGAAATTCTGATCAATCTGAACTGGAATGCAAAGCCTGCAAAGCGCGGTCTGCTGAGCGGTCTGCTGGGCGGCAATAAGCCCATCGACCTGGATTTGGGCTGCCTGTTCGAACTGAAGAATGGCCAGAAGGGTACCGTACAGGCTCTGGGCAATGCGTTCGGCAGCCTGGACAGAGCACCCTATATTGCGCTGGACGGCGATGACCGTACCGGTGCGGTTGCCACAGGTGAAAATCTGCGCATCAACGGCAACATGATTTCCCAGATTAAGCGTGTTCTGGTTTACACCTTTATTTATGAAGGCGTTGCAAACTGGCAGCAGGCGGATGCCACCGTTACCATCAAGTACCCCGGTGCGGAAGATATCATCGTAAAGATGGATACCTTTAACTCCTCTCTGGGTATGTGCGGTCTGGTATTGTTTGAAAATGTAAATGACGAGACTTTCAGTGTTGAAAAAATCGTCCAGTTTTATCGCGGCCACAGAGACCTTGATGCTGCATTTAATTGGGGTCTGAGATGGGTTGCAGGCAGTAAATAAGGAGGACTCAAAATGTCTGTTAGCTTGAAAAAGGGTCAGAAGGTCAGCCTGTCCAAGGGCGCAAACGGTCAGGACACCGGTCTGACAAAGGTAGTTGTAGGTCTGGGCTGGGACGAAGCTCCCCGTTCTTCCGGCGGTCTGCTGGGTGCGCTGTTCGGCGGCGGTACTCCCGCAATCGACTGTGACGCTTCCGCGTTTCTGCTGAAAAACGGCAAGCTGGCCAACACCAAGGATATTGTCTACTTTGGCAATCTCCGTCACTCTTCCAACACCGTTCGCCATATGGGTGACAACCTGACCGGCGCAGGTGCAGGCGATGACGAACAGATCGTAATCGAACTCAACCGCGTTCCCGCTGAATATGACCGCATCGTATTTGTAGTAAACATTTACCAGGCAGTTCAGCGCCGCCAGCACTTTGGCATGATCAGAAACGCATTCATCCGCATCGTGGATGGCCGCAACAACCAGGAACTGCTGAAGTACAATCTGACCGAAGACTATTCCGGCATGACCGCTATGATTTTCGGCGAAGTTTACCGTTACAATGGTGAATGGAAGTTCAGCGCAATCGGCAACGGTACTAAGGACCCCGGTCTGGTTGATCTGGCAAAAAGATACATGTAATCAATTTATTTCCTTTGCAATACCCTCAACAATGAATTGATAAAGAAAAGGGAAGGGAGTTTATGTGGCCTTCCCTTTTCATAATTAGGAGAATTACTGAAAATGATTTTTAAAGGACTTACCGATTTAGAAGTTTCCGAATCCAGAGAGAAGCACGGCTCAAACGTGATTCCCGATTCCGAACCCACCACGTTTTTAGAAGCATTTCTGGAAACGTTTGGTGACCCCATGATCAAGATTCTGCTGGCAATCGCAGCATTGATGATTGGCATGTGGATTTTTGGTTACGCAGATATTTATGAACCTGTCGGCACCATCGTTGCGGTACTGATCGTTGCATTCGTATCCGCAAAGACCAGTGTCGCAAGTGACACAAAATATAGACAGCTGAAGGACAGCACCAAGAAGGACCAGTGTAAGGTTTACCGCAACGGCATGATCACCGTCATCGACGTTGACGACGTTGTTGTAGGGGATCTGGTGCTGCTGCAGTCCGGTGACAAGGTTCCCGCTGACGGCATTCTGATTGACGGCGCACTGAAGGTTGACAACTCCGCTCTCAACGGCGAAGCAGAAGAATGCAAGAAGTTTGCTGCAACCGAAAAGATGGTGCTGGCAGAAGAAATCACCGGCGATACCTTCGTTGACAAGCACTCTCTGTTCAGAGGCGTGGTTGTATTTGACGGTGAAGGCGTTCTGGAAGTGCAGAAGGTCGGTCTGGCTACCATGATGGGCAAGATGGCAGAAGAAATGCAGGGCGACGAACCCGACTCTCCTCTGAAGGTCAAGCTGTCTAAGCTGGCAAACCAGATTTCTACCTTCGGTTACATCGGTGCAATTGTCATTGCTGTGATGTACTTCGGCTACTTTATCCTCAACAGCGGTGGCTTTGGTCCCTACTTTGCACAGGATATCGCTACGATCGTGACCGATATCGTAGAAGCTGTTTCTCTGGCAGTTGTTATCATCGTTTGTGCAGTTCCCGAAGGTCTGCCTCTGATGATTTCTCTGGTTCTGATGCAGAATACCAGCAAAATGCTGGACCACAACGTTCTGGTACGTAAGGCAGAAGGGATTGAAACCGCAGGTTCTCTGAACATCCTGTTCAGCGA
>JAFQPT010000126.1 GCA_017411665.1 Oscillospiraceae bacterium
CACGGGGATGTATTCTCCGACACCGCGGAACTGATTGCCGCCTTCCGCCAGAGTAAATACAGAGCTCTGTTCTCCATCGAGTTGTTCCATGCCGCGGTCAAAGCCATCGGGCGGGGTCATGCCCTCCATGGCGGAAGGATCAAACGCTTCGGGTTGCCCCATACCGCGGTCAAAGCCGTCGGGCGGGGTCATCTCTTCCCGACGTGCAGGGTCAAAGTCCGCAGGCGGCTCCATTCCTTCCATGGCAGCAGGGTCAAACTCCCCGTGCATCCGACCGCCAAAGTCTCTGCCCCCCGAAATGCCGCCGTGGGCCATCTGCACATCATCCACCCACAGGCTGTAGTCCCCTGCCGTCATGGTGTTGACAGACAAAATCAGCGTGCTGAATGCATTTTCTGCCGTATACATCATCAGCAGACCGCCGTTTGCATCCTTCAGCTTCACAGATTGACCGCTGCTGACAGGCTGCGCAAACTCAAATAACGCATAGGTGGCGTCTCCCCCCGCAATGCGGTCCGCCATGTTGCCGCTTGCCATAATCACACCGCCGTTGAGGTAAATACCCATATCGGAGTCGATGCCCGCATCTCCGCTTGTAGCGCAGGCCTGCGCGGTGACAGTGCCGCCGTTGATGACCAGCCAGCCGTTGGAGTCGATGCCGTCGCCTTCTCCCGTGGAGCCGTCGCAGCGGATGTTCAGCACCCCGTCATTGATCGTAGTAACGGACACACCGTCCTCATTGGTGTTGATGCCGTCGTTGCCGCTGACAATGTTCACATTGCCGCCGTTCATAGTCAGATGCAGCTCGGAGTCCAGACCCTCGTTTTCGGCCTTGATATTCAGTGTACCTGTATCCAGCGTACCGCCGTCGATGTTCATGGACATCTTGGAGTAGAAGGCCGCGTCGTACTTATGGAGCTTCTTGGAATCAATGACCTCGGTGCCGTCCTCGCTGAGCTCTACGGATTTGTAAATGCGTGCCACATAAGAGCCGCTGATGTTGTTCACAGAGTCATCGGCAATGATAACATTGGCACCTGCAGCGGAGGTGTCCACATCATAGGTGGCTGTTTCGGTGTCGGTGCTGCCGCACTCATAGACGTTGTAGAAAATGACCGCAGGGGCTACGGTGCAGGTGATGTCCACTTCCCCGAGAATCAGCGTGACCACCGCGTTGGGGTCGGTTTTTGCATCCTCACCCAAATCCACTGCCACCTGTCCCTTGGACAAAGAGCCTGTCAGCAGGTAGGTGCCGGGGGCAGTGATGGTAACAACGGTGTGAGCAGCTGCCTCCTCGGCAGAGTGCGCATCCTCCACAGTGCCTTCCCCATAGGTGAAGTCGTGTCCCGCTTCATAGTAGACGATGTCATGGGTGACCGTTACACCCTCGGGCACGCTGCTCATGGAGTCGGACAGAATCAGCGGAGTTGCATCCGGATAAGTCTCGCTCAGCTCGTCCAGACGTCGGGACAGCTCATCAACGTCGCAGGCTGCCAGTGTCAGTAGCATGATAAAAGTCAGTGTCAGAGAAATCAGTCGTTTCATTTCATTTCATCCTTTCGGAGTCGTTGGGAGTATTTTACAAAGTTGTTCTTAATATTTTCTGAAGAATATGTAAACAGTTTGTGAAAGCCTTCAAGCAAAGGCCTTCTCCGGCCGATGGCAAGCGGTAAGGCCATCGGTGGACCGTCCGTGAGGCCGGTCCCTACAAATTGGAATTTGAAGGGAAGAGTTAAAAGAGGCGCTTGGCTCCCCTTCGATAAGGGGAGCTGGCATTTTGCGCAGCAAAATGACTGAGAGGTCGATTTTACAAACGTTTCCGCATGTTTTTCGACCTCTCCACCGCAAGCGGTCC
>JAFQPT010000127.1 GCA_017411665.1 Oscillospiraceae bacterium
AATACTTGGCTGGAAGCGGCCCGGGAAGATAGGTCAATGCCAACACTAAGACCACAGTCTTACGACTGTGGTCTTTTTCATATATTTTTTGTTTTATAATAATTATAATGATTGTAGCATCTATAGAGGGGACGTGTGAGTAATGAAAGAAAGCAGAGAATTTCTTGGAACAGAACCAATTGGTCAATTGCTGAGAAAGCTTGCAATTCCCACTGTGACTGCGCAGCTGATTAACATGCTGTATAATATTGTAGATCGGATTTACATTGGTCATATCCCCGGGGAAGGCGCTGCTGCTCTGACGGGTCTTGGTGTCTGTGTACCTTTGATTATGATCGTTTCCGCATTCGCCGCTTTTTCCGGTAGCGGCGGTGCGCCGCGCAGTTCCATTGCTATGGGGCGAGGAGATTATCAGGAAGCAGAAAACATTTTAGGAAACTGTTTTATTCTGCAAATTGTAATATCTGTTGTATTGTCTGTATTTTTACTATGTTTTAACAAACCGTTGCTGCTGATGTTCGGTGCCAGTGAAAATACGATCTCCTATGCAACAGCATATATGAATATTTACTCCTTAGGTACGATTTTTGTACAGTTAACCCTCGGGATGAATGCATTTATCACTGCACAGGGCTTTACTAAGATTTCTATGGCGTCCATTATGATTGGAGCAGTCACTAATATTATTCTGGATCCAATTTTTATTTTTGGATTTGATATGGGAGTTGCCGGTGCTGCGTTAGCCACCATTATAGCGCAGGGATGTTCCTGTATATGGGTATTGTCTTTTCTTATTGGAAAGAAAACCAGTATTCGTTTGCGTGTAAAATACTTCCGTATGAACCGAGATGTCATTTTACCTTGCGTGGCTTTAGGGCTTGCGATGTTTATTATGAACGCAAGTGAGAGTATTATTTTTGTATGTTATAATTCTTCTCTGCTGAAGTACGGTGGGGATATTGCTGTTGGAGCGATGACCATTTTGATGAGTGTGACGCAGCTTGCGATGCTTCCGTTACAGGGTGTCGGACAGGGTGCTCAGCCTATCATCAGTTATAATTATGGGGCAGGGAATGCGGATCGTGTTCGAAATGCTTTTAAACTGCTCCTCAAGGTCAATATGACTTATGCAATCTTAATGTGGCTGTTTGTTATGATTACGCCTCAAACACTTGCATCAATATTTACTTCCGATGTGGAACTTCGTGCATTTTCGGAAAGTGCACTTCGAGTGTATTTTGCGGTGTTGTTCATGTTCGGGATTCAAATCTCCTGTCAGATGACTTTTGGGGCATTGGGAAATGCAAAAGCGTCCATTATGGTTGCTGTTATGCGTAAGTTTGTTTTGATGATTCCGCTGATTTACATTCTGCCTGCGGTTATGAAAGGAAATGAAACCATTGCAGTGTATATGGCAGAGCCCGTATCTGATTTTTTGGCGATGACATTTACTGCAATCCTTTTCTATTTCCAATTTAAAAAAGCCATGCTGGCCTTAGAAAAACAATAATTAGAAAGTGTTGCCGATTTTGGGAACACTTTCTTTTGTTTGTGAAATGATTGCTTAAGTTTTTGATTTCATGTATAATAAATACATGATGAAACGAATGAACAAAAAGAAAGACCACAATACATGGTATAAGCTCGACCTGTCAGGTACGGTGTATCCTACCTTGCAGCGCAGAACATTTTCAAATGTATATCGTGTATCTGCTACATTAACCGAAGAAATCAGACCGGATGTTTTACAGAAGGCTCTGGATGCTACGCTGCCTCGTTTTCCGATGTATAAAGTCGCGATCAGAACGGGGCTATTCTGGCGTTATCTGGAACCCAATCACAGACCCGGTCCTTTTGTGCGTCCTGACATCGTAAATCCATGCATGCCCATGCATTTCAGAAGCAACAACCGCTATCTGATTCGTGTGTATTATTATCACAAGCGCATTTCCGTTGAAATGTTCCATTCTCTTGCGGATGGCTTTGGCGGCCTTTGCCTGCTGAAAACATTGACTGCGGAATATCTGCGGATGCTGGGCCATGAGATTCCCAATACCCATGGGGTTATGGACATTCACGAAGAACCCGACCCCGAGGAAATGGAGGATGCATACATTCGTTACGCGAATGCGAAGGTGAAGCCCAGCCGTACCAGCGGCAGAGCGTATAGTTTGCATGGCACTTATGAACCGTTTTACACGCTAAATATTATTTCCGGGATCATGCCTGCGGACCAGGTTTATAAGGTTGCCAAAAGCTACGGGGCATCTGTTACAGAGTATTTGAATGCTGTGCTGCTGTATGCTTTGCTGCGGAAGCAAAAAGACGATAAGCCTCATCGGGAGCTGCCTGTTAAGATTGCGATGCCCGTCAATTTGCGACAGTTTTTCCCTTCCAAGACATTGCGCAATTTCATCAATATGGTTTACCCTTCTATTGACCCAAATGGGGGACTATACCTTCGAGGAAATTGTGAAGCAAGTGCATCATTTCATGCGCTATTATATCAATGAAAAGTTTATGAATGCGGATATGACCACCAATACGGCTACGCTGCAAAATCCGTTTATTCGAGTAGTGCCGCTGTTTATTAAGGAAGTGGTCGTACGAGAGTTCTATCGAAATGTGCAGGACGGGCAGTCCAGTGCGGGGTTGACCAATTTGGGAATCATTCCTGTACCACCCGAAATGGAACCGTTTGTTGACCGCATCGAAGGCATATTGGGACAGCCCTTCTCCAATCGTACCAACTGTGCGATTATGAGCTATAAGGGGAATTTGATTGTAAATTTCTCCAGCAGTATTAAGGAAACCGATATTGAACGCTATTTCTTTACAAAGCTGGTGCAGGACGGTATCCATGTGAAAATCGAGTCCAATCGAAAGGAGGATTGTTGAAATGTCATATTGTGTAAATTGCGGGGTTGAGCTGGATAAAACCAGAGGCGTATGTCCCCTATGCAATACGGTTGTCCACAATCCCAATCAGCCTGTGGACCAAACATCGCCTACCCCGTATCCCAAGGAAGTGGGAAAGTCCGAAAAAGTAGATTCCAAGGAACTGACCAGTCTGCTGACCATTGTTTTTGCGACAGTCAGTGTGGTTTGCGGTGTGCTGAATTGGCTCGTGTTTACGCGTACCTATTGGTCGGTTTATATCATCGGCGTGTTTGTTATGGCATGGGTATTCTTGATTCCTGTGTTTTTCCGCGAAAAAACCAATGGATATACCTGCATTGCACTGGATGGTATCATCACAGCGATGTATGTAGGTGTGATTTCTGTTCTGCATCCCGGACAGGGCTGGTACCTTGAAATTGCGCTGCCGATTATTCTCATCAGCACTGCGCTGCTTGAGATTTTTTACCTGTTCAATATTCGACTGAAGACCTCTGCGATTACGAAAATGATGGTCATTATCGGAATCATTGCGATTATTACAGTTGCAGTACAGACACTGATTGGTTTCCATTTCAACAGAATGGTCAACCTCACGTGGTCTGCTGTTGTACTGGCATGCTGTGTGGCGGTTGAAGTGATTTTGTTTTCACTGACGCTGCATAAGGGTGCGCGAAATGAATTGCGAAAGCGTATGCATTTCTAATAGAAAAGACCGTCTTTGACGGTCTTTTTTCGTGTTGCATAAAATCGGAAATGCTGATAAAATGAGATATCCTTAAGAAAGGCGGTGGAAACATGAAGCAATATATTCCGGAGCGGATTCCCTGCGAAGCGGAAATGCAGGAGCTTGCGGATTTTTACACCGTGTTTTCCGATGCCACTCGCATTAAGCTGCTGTATCAGCTGCTGGATGGAGAAAAGCGTGTTGGCGATATTGCGGAGGCTGTTGGAATCAGCCAATCGGCAACCTCTCATCAACTGAGATTTTTAAAGGAAAAAGGTGTTGTGGGAAACCGCAGAGCCGGTCAGAGCATTTATTATCGATGGATTGACGGTCATATTGTGACCATTCTGGCCATGGGGCTGGAGCATGTATTGGAGCCCGGAAACGAACACGAATGTACACATGAATAAACCGCCGTGATATCACGGCGGTTTTTCTTTATTTGCGGTACAAAATACGAATGGAGTTCATGATGCAAATCATGGCTACACCGGTATCGGCAAAAACAGCGATCCACATATTGGCAAAGCCGAGCAGACCGAGCAGCATGACAGCCAGTTTGACACCCAGTGCAATGACAACATTCTGCTTTGCAATGCGGTTGGTGAGTTTGGCAATCCCCAGTGCTTTCGGGACTGCGGAGACTTCTCCTGTCATAAACACCACGTCAGCAGCTTCGATGGCGGCATCGGCACCGCTGCCCATGGCGGCTCCTACATCAGCACCTGCAAGTACGGGAGCATCATTGATGCCGTCACCGACAAACATGACAGGACCGTAGGTGCTGCGGATTGCTTCCAATGCGGAGAATTTCTCACCGGGCAGCAGCTTTGCGTGAACATCGGAAATGCCGACCTGTACGGCAACAGCCTGCGCATTGTCTTCGGCATCGCCTGTGAGCATTGCAGCGGTGATTCCTTGCTGCTTCAGTGCATTGACTGCTTCGGCTGCATCGTTTTTGACAGCATCGTCAATGCGGATGCTCCCCAGATAATTCCCGTCCTTGGCTAAGAGTACCTGTGTGCCGCGGATTTTGGTGTCGGGGACAGAAATGCCGTGGTCCTTCATCAGCCTTCCGTTGCCGCACAGAACAGTCGTACCGTGAATCACTGCTTCAATTCCGGAACCTGCGATTTCTCGCACGGATTGTACCGTTTCTGCAGACAAATTCAGCTCACGGGCAGCCTGCAGGATGCTTTGTGCAATGGGATGGGTAGAGTTTTGCTCGCAGGAAGCTGCCAGTGTCAGCAGCTCGTTTACGGAGACTCCGTCAACAGGCACACATTCCTGTACATGGAACACACCCTTGGTGATGGTACCTGTTTTATCCATGGCCACCGACTTGATACTGCTGAGGGCTTCCAACGATGCACCACCCTTGAACAAAATCCCCTGCTTAGAGCCGCGGCCGATGCCGCAGAAGAATGCCAGAGGTACGCTGAGTACCAATGCACAGGGGCAGCTGATGACCAGGAAGGTCAATGCGGTGTAGACCCAGTAGTTCCAGTTCCCTGTAAACAATGAGGGGACAACGGCAGTCAGCAGTGCAATCAGACAAACAATGGGGGTGTATATGCGGCAGAATCGGGTAATGAACTTATCGATTTTGGGCTTGGAGGCTGCGGCATTTTCCACTGCATCCAGAATACGGGTGACCATGGAGTCCTCCAGATATTTTTCCACACGGATTTTGAGCAGGCCATCCTTGTTGACCCAACCCGAGGTAACAGAGCTGCCTGCGGCAACGCGAACAGGCACGGGTTCGCCTGTAATGGCGGAGGTATCCATGAAGCTTTCACCGTCCACTACGGTGCCGTCCAGAGGAATACGGTCACCGGGACGAATCAGCAGAATATCGCCGATATCCGCGTTTTCTGCGGGAATGACGCAAATTTCATTTCCCTTGACCCAATTTACCACTTCGGGACGCAGGTCAACGGCTTCCATAATCTGGCTGCGGCTGCGCTTGGTGGCAATCTGCTCAAACAGCTCGCCTACACGATAAAACAGCATGACACCCAACGCTTCTTCGTAGCTTCCAATGAGGAATGCACCGATGGTTGCAACAGACATCAAGAAATTCTCGTCAAAGACCTGACCACGTCGGATATTACTCAGTGCTTCTTTCAGTACATCTCCGCCACTGAGCAGATAGCCAAACAGCATCATCAGCAGAAACAGGCTTCGGGGGATGAGACCCAGATGATGCAGCAACAGACCGCCAATCATTGTGACAGCGCTTGCGGCAATGACCGCAATACTTTTCTGCACTGCTACACTTTCCTTAGCAGCTTCGATTTCGCGCTCTTCTGCATCCATACGCTGACGACGGAAGGGAATGACCTGCACATCGGGTTCAATGCTTTGCACAATGGCTGTAATTTCGGGCATCAGCTTTTGCACATCAACTGCAGCGGCAATGCGCAGCTGTTTGGTGGCATATGTAATCGAGGCATATTCTACCTGCTCCATGGCCTGAATTTTCGCTTCCATTTTCATGGCACAGTTGGCGCAGCCTAAATTTTCCAGCAAAAAGATTTTTTGCGGATGCGCAGTTACAACAGGTGTTTTCGTTTCCTCATGATGCTCATGCCCGTGGTCGTGCCCGCAACCGCAATGGTCCTCATGATGATGGTCATGGTCGTGGTCATGTCCACAACCGCAATGGTCCTCATGATGCTCATGTCCGTGGTCGTGTCCACAGCCGCAGTTGTCATCGTGATGATGGTCATGCTCGTGGATGTGACCGCATCCACAGTGCTCGTCATGAGTATGAGAATGGTGGTCGTGATGATGCATCAAGACACCTCCTGATTGTTTGAATATATGAGCGATTGCTCATATATTCATATAACCACAGTCTATGGGGAAAGTCAATAGGGTTTGTGAAAGTAACAAGAAAAATCCCACAGTCTTAGACTGTGGGATTTAACGAACTTATTTGTTGTTTGCTTTGGTTTCGCAGTACAGACAGCGGTATACGCGGTTTTTGGGCTCGGTGAGCAAGAATACATGAGGCAGTTCCTGTTCGGTGGTGGTGATGCAGCGGGGATTCTTGCACATGAGAACATTGGTGAGCTTCTTAGGCAGAGACAACGTGCGCTTTTCCACGACCTTGCTGTCGCGAATCATCACAACGGTTGCACCGGGATCTACGTAACCCAGAGCATTCATATCGATGTCGATGTCGGCGTTCACCTTGATGATATCCTTCTTACCCATCTTGTTGCTGCTTGCGTTCATCAGCAGTGCAACAGAGCAATCCAGCTTGTCCAGCTGCAGCAGGTGGTAGATTTCCATACCCTTGCCTGCGGTGATATGGTCGATGACGATACCGGTCTGGATGGAATCAATATTCATTTACAGCACCTCCAGCAGTTTGCAAATCAGAGCCATACGCATGTACTTGCCATACAGCACCTGCTTGAAATAAGCAGCACGAGGATCATTGTCAATGGCGACGCTGATTTCGTTGACGCGGGGCAGGGGATGCATAATGCTCAGGTCGGCTTTTGCGTTCTGCAGCTTATCGGGAGTGAGAATGTAGCTGTCCTTCAGACGCAGGTAATCTTCCTCGTTGAAGAAGCGTTCTCTCTGGACACGGGTCATGTACAGAATGTCCAGCGCGGGCAGAGCCCCTTCCAAATCGGTGGTCTGCACATAGGGAATGTTGTGTGCTTTCAGCACATTGTCCTTGATATAGCTAGGCAGCTTCAGTTCATCGGGAGAGATGAGCACAAAGCGGACGTTTTCGTAACGTGCCATAGCTTCGAT
>JAFQPT010000128.1 GCA_017411665.1 Oscillospiraceae bacterium
TGATGTATACGCAAGAGCTAAGGAACTGCGTTTTGTGACTGACATCCCCAGAGCAGTACTGCTGGTTCAGCAGGTTGATCGCACCGATGTGATGGTGCTGGATGTGATTCAGCGTATGTTCCCCGATAAGCAGTCTGACTTTGTGTTCAGCGTAAGCGAAACCGATATTGTTGTGATTAAGGAACTTAATGGTACCGAAGACGTCTCTGACATTGAAGAGATGGCTAAGATGATCGAAAATTCTGTTCGTAGCGAACTGATGGTGAAGGTTGTTGTCGGTATCGGTACCGTTGCAGGTCATCTGCGCGAACTGGCTGACCGTTATAAAGAAGCTCAGGTTGCAATTGAAGTCGGTAAGATTTTCAATCCCGATAAGTCCATTATTCGTTACGAAAATCTGGGTATCGGTCGTATTATTTATCAGCTGCCGATTACTTTGTGCGAAATGTTCCTGTCTGAAGTGTTTAAGAAGAACCCCATCGAGTCTCTGGATGCAGATACTCTGGATACCATCAATAAATTCTTCGAAAACAATCTGAACGTTTCCGAAACTTCCAGAAAGCTGTACGTACATAGAAATACACTGGTCTACAGACTGGAAAAAATTAAGAAGCTGACCGGTCTGGATTTGAGAGAATTTGACCACGCAATCGTATTTAAGGTTGCAATGATGGTCAATCGTTACCTCGATTACCAGAACGCTAAGTGATAAAAAGCCAAAACTACGGGCGAGAGCCCGTTTTTTGGTATTAAGGATTTACTGCCTTGGCAGTTGAGTCCTGAATTTTATGGAGGTATATTTATGCTTCAATTGAGCGATGTCCGCAAAGTATACGAGAATACAGGCACAGAAGCGCTCAACGGTGTTGATTTGACCATCAACGACGGTGAATTCGTATTTCTTGTCGGTCCTTCGGGTTCCGGTAAGACCACATTGATTAAGCTGTTGACCGGTGAGCTGCGTGCAACTTCCGGTGATATCGTAGTCAATGGGTTTGACCTGCGTGCACTGAAGAATCGTAAAATGCCTAAGTATCGCAGAACTTTGGGGGTAGTGTTCCAGGACTTCCGTCTGATTGAAAACATGACTGTATACGATAACGTAGCATTTGCAATGCGCGTGGTCGGTGCAAGACGTAAGCGCATTAAGCAGCGCGTACCCTATGTTTTGAATCTGGTTGGTCTGGAAGAAAAGGCAAATCGTTATCCCGCAGAGCTGTCCGGCGGTGAACAGCAGAGAGTTTCCATTGCACGTGCACTGGTAAACGAACCGAATCTGATCATTGCTGACGAACCTACCGGTAATCTTGATCCTGCAAGAAGTCTGGAACTGATGCTGCTGCTGGAAAAAATCAATGCGTTGGGTACCACAATTATGGTGGTTACTCATGACAAAGAATTGGTCAATGCGTTTGCAAAGCGTGTCATTGTTATCAATGACGGTGTAATCGCAAATGACGGAACGGATGGGTACTACGCATATGAGATTGAATAATATTGGCTATCTGATCAAAGAAGGTGTTAAGGGCATCTTTAAGCATGGCTTTATGTCCTTTGCGTCCGTAACCGTTATTCTGGCATGTCTGGTTGTTATGGGTGTATTTACCATGCTGGGCCTGAACATCAACAGCGTGATTTCCGATTTGGAAGCACAAAATGAGCTGGTTGCTTTTGTGGACGAAACCTACTCTGCTGAACAGGCAAAAGCGCTTGAAGCTGCTTTGCTGAAGGTTGATAATGTCAGCGAAGTGGAATTTGTTACCCGTGCGGAAGCAATGGCTGACTTCAAGGCGGACTATGAACAGGGGTTGTTCGAAGAAATCGACGAGACCGTGTTCCGTGACCGTTACATTGTACATGTACTGGATATTGAAAAAACAGCACAGACTCAGAACGGTCTGATGAAAATCGTAGGCGTTGTGAAGGTGAATGCTCATCTGGAATATGCCGAAGGATTTATTAAAGTTCGTAATATTGTAAATCTGATTTCTGCTGTTCTGGTCGGTATTTTGGCTGTGGTATCTGTATTTATTATGTCCAACACCATTAAGCTTGCAACATTCAACAGACGCGAAGAGATTGCTATCATGAAGATGGTTGGCGCAACCAACATGTTCATCCGGCTGCCCTTTATTATCGAAGGCTTGCTGCTGGGTATTCTCGGCGGCGGTTTGGCATTCGGCTGCGTTTGGGGTCTTTACGAGCTGACTTGCCAGAAACTGCTGGGCGGTTTTATCAGCGGTATTGTCAACATCATTCCCTTTAGCGTGGTTATGGTTCCATTGTTCATTGTATTTATGGGAATTGGCGTGTTTGTCGGCGCATTTGGCGGTAACATTGCAATTCGCAGCTATCTGAAAGTTTAAGGAGGTCACGCATGAAAAACAGACAACGCTTTGTGAGAGGCGTCGCCCTGTTTCTTGCTGCACTGATGCTGTTTTCTCTGGTGTTTGCCGCACTGGGCTCCATTATGGCAAATGCTGCATCTCAAAGTGATATTGATGAACTGGAAGAACAGAAGCAGCAGCTTCGCGATGAGAAAAACCAGGCAGGCAATAAAGCTGCAAGTCTTCGTGAGAAGAAGGCTGCCTGGGTAGAACAGAAAACGGCGTTAGACGAAAAAAACAGACTTGCACAGGAAGAAATTCTGAATACGCAAAAGCAGATCGAAATTTACAATGAAATGATCGCGGAAAAACAGGTGGAAGCAGAAGCAGCACAGGCTGCTGCAGATGCTACTCTTGAGGTCTATAAGAAGCGTCTTCGCTCTATGGAAGAAAACGGTCAGTTCAATACCTATATGGGCGTTTTGATTGGCGCATCCGACTTTAGCGAGCTTCTCAGCCGTGTGGATATGCTCACTGAAATCATGGAGCATGATAAACGTATTGAAAATGAATACAAGGCTGCTCGTGACCAGGCACTGGCTGCAAAGGCTGAATATGAAGAATTGAACCTTCAGTTGGAAGCAAAAAAGGTCGAGCTGGAAGAAGAAGTGAAGCAGTTGGAAAAGGAAATTGCCGAAGCAGATAAGATGATTGCTGAGATTCAGAA
>JAFQPT010000129.1 GCA_017411665.1 Oscillospiraceae bacterium
CCTTTCACATGGTAAAAAAGGTTATCGAAATGCTGGCGGCCGGGCTGTCTTAGCCGTGAAAGACCTTAGACCCCTAGCTTTGCGTCCCACCCTTTTGGATGGTTTGCCCTTACAGTATTTCAGAGCCGACCGAGCTGTGTTCGGTCTAAGCCCAAGAGTGTACTCTCCGCACAGAATACACCGATTATTCAAACTATATTGTATCGGAACGATGTTACAGAATTTGTTACATTTTGATGTCTAATGGAAGAAAAATGAAAAGAATTTAAGGGTTTAGTCTTGTGTAATTTCACGAATTGGTATATTATATATTATAATGTGGAACTGTAACTGTGCGGCAAAGGAGGCGGTGAGCATGGAACAACTGCATATCCAAACATTTGGTGTATTTTCCATCAGCGCCGGCGGGAAAACCGTTTCCGATGCGGGCAAGCGTGTGGCGATTCCTTGGACGCTGCTGGCATACCTGATTTGTAACCGCGGAACTGTGGTCTCTCAGAAGAAGCTGATTGAGCTGCTCTGGGGGGAAACCTCTGACAACCGCAATCCCGAAAGCACACTTCGCATCACCCTGCACAGAGCACGCGGCTTGCTGGACGGTTTGTGGGAAGGTGCAGGCAGAGAGTTGGTTATCCACAAGGATGACGGCTATACATGGAATGAAGAAGCGGAGATGGTTACGGACTTCGATGAGTTCGACCGCTTGTGCCTTACCGAGCAGGAAACCGAAGAGGAACGGCTGCATGCGCTGCAAAAGGCGCTGCTGCTGTATCGCGGTTCGTTTTTGGAAAAGCATGCAACGGAATCCTGGGTTATCCCCCTCAGTGCCTATTACCATAATTTATATGTTTCTGCGGTGATGGAAACCGCAAAGCTGCTGAGTGACCGCGGCTACCATCTGGAGGCGGCAAATGTTTGCCGCGATGCAGTTCGCCATGAGCTCTATCATGAAGAGCTTCATCGGCTGCTGATGAAGGAATTGATGGCAGCCGGTGACAGAAAACAGGCTGTGGCTGTATACGATGCCTTGAGCAAACGGCTGTTTGACGATTTCGGCATTCATCCCGGGGATAAGATTCGGGAGCAGTATCGCGCCTGCCGCAGCTATCTGGAAGAGCATGTGCTGTCTGCAGAGGAAGTGCTGAAGCATCTGCAGGAAGAAGAGTATGCCAGAGGCGCACTGGAATGTGATTATGACTATTTCCGCGTGCTGTGCCGCTCCGAAAGCCGCAGCATGGAGCGCAACGGCAATGCCACCCATATCTGTCTGCTGACGGTCACGAGTGCAACGGGCAAGCCTTTGGCAAAGCGGAGCTCCGACCGTATTATGCGGCAGCTGGGAGACGTGGTGCGGCTGAATCTACGCCGCGGAGATGCCTATTCCCGATGCAGCACCATGCAGTATGTTGTGATGCTGCCCAAGGCTAACTATGAAAACAGCTGTATGGTATGCCGACGCATCATCAGTTCTTTTACCCGTGCCCATCCCGGTGGGAACATCAAAATCGGCTACGTGGTGCAGCCGCTGCTGCCCGGTCAGCCCAATCAATCGCAAGCTTAAAAGGGGTTCCGCTTTGTGCGGAAGCCCCTTTTTTCTTGCCAATCTATAGGGATTAGAGTAGAATAAAATCACTGAATTGCGGCTGTTTGACAGCTGTGGGAAAGCGAAGTGAACGTGTGAAAAAGGTATTCAAGCCTGCGCTGATTGCCACTTTGCCCGTGTTAACGGGATATCTGGTGCTGGGCTTTGGATTTGGGATTATTATGAAGGCAAACGGCTTCGGCATCGGGCTGACCTTTGCCATGAGTCTGCTGATTTACGCAGGGTCCATGCAGTATGCGGCCATCGGGCTGTTTACGGGCGGAGCCTCCCTGCTGACGGTGGGGCTGACCACGCTGATGGTCAATGCCAGACACCTGTTTTACGGCATTTCCATGCTGGATAAATACAAACACACAGGGGCGGCAAAGCCCTACTTGATTTTCGGGCTTACCGATGAGACCTACTCTCTGGTCTGCGGTGACCTGCCCGAAATTCCCGAAGAGAACCGAAACGATTACTATCTGCTGGTAACGGTGCTTGACCAACTGTACTGGGTTGCAGGCTCTGTACTGGGGGCTGCTGCAGGTGCGCTGCTCAGCTTCAACAGTGAGGGCATCGACTTTGCGCTGACAGCACTGTTCCTGACGGTGTTTACCGACCAGTGGCTCCAAACCGAGCGCCATGCCCCTGCGCTGATTGGAGTGGGCGTGTCTGTAGGCAGCCTGCTGCTGTTTGGTGCGGACAGCTTTCTGATTCCTGCCATGCTGGTCATCGGGGTGCTGTTATGTCTGTATAAGGAGGATGGTGCCCATGAATGAGCTGCAGGTTTGGTATGCCGTCGGTGTGATCGCGCTGGTGACGGCAGGGATTCGATTTTTGCCCTTTGCGGTATTCCGCGGGGAAAAGCAGACCCCGCCTATGGTGGAGAAGCTGGGACGTGTGCTGCCCTATGCCATTATGGGGATGCTGGTGGTGTATTGTCTCAAGTGTGTGAGCTTCGCCGCTGTAGGAGACTGGCTGCCCTCGGTCATCGCAAGTGCAGTGACGGTGGGACTGTATGTATGGAAACGGAACACTCTTGTAAGCATCATTGCAGGCACGGTGTGTTATATGCTGCTGGTGCAGATGATATTTTGACGGAAAAGAGGGACTGACATGAAAAAAGGAATCTTACTCGCAATCGCTTTATTGCTGCTGAGCCTTTGCGGCTGTAAGGCAGCGGTGGAAACGGAAGAACTCTGGCTGCTGGAAAGCCAGAAGGCGTATACTCCCAACGGTCAGATGACCTTGGAAGTGCAGTATCAATATGACGAGGACGGTTATAAGATTTACAGAGGGATGACATTTTACAAAAACGGGGAATCCAGCTGGGAGAGCAATGATACCTATGAGTACACCGGTGAGGAAACCGAAGACGGTAAAAGAGTGGCCATTCAGACGGAGGACTATGGGGATTCCCCCGGTGCGCAGGCAGGGACGATCGAACCCCGTCGGGTGACAATGACGCGGGATGCAAGAGCCCATGTCTGGACGAGTACCGAGGATATCTGTACGGCAGTGTATTTCCCCGAGGATATGGACGAGGGCAACATTCTGTATACCTGGAATGAACGCACCGATAATCAGCCCCAGTTCCATCATGCGGAATATACCTTCGATGAACACGGCAACCCCACCCATGTTGTTACCTACAGCAGCGACATGACTGTCATCGGTACTGCGGAGTTTACATGGCGTTTGTGTGAAGTTGTGAAGGACGAGTAAAATCGGAAAAGGAGAATTGCTGTGAAAAAACAACTGACAATCGTATTGACGCTGCTGATGCTGCTGATATTCTGCAGCTGCAAGGCGGCAGTGCAGACAGAGAAAGTCTGGCTGTTGGAAAGCCAGACAATATATGATGCTGACGGGCAGCTTAAGGACGAATTGCGGTTTCAGTATAACGAAGAAGGGTTTATGACCGATTGCGATTGTTTCTTTGGTTTGGATTATCGTTTCGAGTACACCGGCGAGGTAGATGAATTAGGGCAAAGAGCTTGTGTTCAAGTCATAGAAAAGCTGGATGGAGAAGAAGATTCTCGAAGAATCACAGTACCATCCCATGGTCGTGCAATGTCCTTGTCGTCATATCAGGATATTTGTTCGTCGGTCTGTTTTCCGGAGGATATGGAGGGGAATGTTCTGAGAAACTGGAACGAAAACCCTGATACTCATCCCCGATTCCAATATGCGGAATATATCTTCGATGAGAACGACAACCCTGTGAAAGTCATCACCTATGGCGAGGATTTATCCGTCATCGGCACCACAGAGTTCACATGGCGGCTGTCTGAGGTCATTCGATAACGGCAGGAAAGGAGAGCGGCTGTGAAAAAACAACCGATAATTGTTTTGACGCTGCTGATGCTGCTGACACTGTGCGGCTGCAAGGCGGCTGAGGAGACGCAGGAGCGGGAGCTCTGGCTGCAGGTGGGGCAAATCGGCTACGATGCCTACGGCATGAAGGACCATGAGATTCGATTTTCCTATAATGAAGACGGCTATATCCTGTCGGAAGAAAGTGATTTTTTCTACGGCGGGGAATTCATGGACGAGTCCAACTTTACCTATGACTATACCGGCGAAGAAACCGCGGATGGGGCAAGGGTCTGTATGCAGATATTTGACCGGGGGGATGCTCCTTTGCTGGACCCCTCCGAGGGAGAGCCTGTTCGGGTGGAAATGCAGCGGGATATGACATTCGGCTGGAAAAGTGTAGGCGATCTATGCACCTGGGCGCTTAGAGCCGAAGAACTGGAAGATGGAAAGATTCTGAGAAACTGGAACGAAGATCCCTATTCTCAGCCCCAATTCCAATACGCGGAGTACACCTTCGATGACCATGGCAATCCTGTAAAAATCGTGACCTACGGTGAAGATTTGTCTGTCATCGGTACTGTGGAGCTGACGTGGCAGCTGTTTGAGCCTGTGGAGTAACGGCTTGAAACGAAACGGGGAAAAGGGTATGAAAAAGCAACTGATGATGGTTTTGCTGGCAGTGCTGCTGCCACTGTGCGGCTGCAAAGCACCTGAGGAGGCACCTCCGGAGGTTTGGCTTCTGGAAAGTCAGAACATCTATGATGAAAATGGAGAGCTCTTTGGTGAAGTACGATATACATATAATGAGGAAGGCTATCTGACCTCTTCCCGCGGCGGTGTCTTTTTCTTTGGGGAACTGGTAGACCAGATCAACTTCACCTATGAGTACACCGGTGAGGAAACCGAGAACGGTGCCAAGGTT
This sequence comes from Oscillospiraceae bacterium, assembly GCA_017411665.1. Next base: position 4,824 of record JAFQPT010000129.1, read on the forward strand.
TGCATCGAGACGGTAGATTATGGCGATGTAATGGAAGGCGAGTCCTACGAGAGCGAAATGGTACAGGGAACCTACACGGTCTGGACGTTTATGGAATATGTTTGCGCGGCTGTGAAATATCCCGAAGAGCTGGAGGGCGGAACCATTCTGCGAAACAGCGAGGAGGCTGTGGATTTTCCGTCCCAATTCCTGTATGCGGAGTACACCTTCGATGACCATGGCAATCCTGTGCATATCGTCAGCTACGGCGAGGACTTGTCCGTGCTGGGTACTGTGGATTTGACATGGCAGCTGCTGGAGTACGTTGAGTAACGGCTTCGGCATGCTTGTAATCTGAGCGGGAAAATGGTACACTGTATCAGATTGGAAAGAAACTGCGGGAAAGGAGGCGGAATATGGAAAAACGGCTGAAAAAGGCTCTGCAGGCCCTGCTTTTGGTAGTGGGTATCACGGTTGCCTGTCTGGCATTCATGCCTTGGCAGGTGCGGAATGTGGTGGAGCCGTTGGACGAGGCAAATCGATGCATGATTTTGCGGTATGACCAGAGCTATTCCACCGCCTATCCGATGGGAGACGAGCTGGAGCAGCTGTTGGAAACGCTGGGAGGCTCTCATGGGCAGTTTGACCGTGCCCGCGGTCAGCTCACCTATTACGGAGAAGAACCCTTGTACCGTATTTTCCTCTGGACGCCGGAAGGACGTATTCCCGATGTTTGGGTGTGCGGCCCTGCCTTCTTCTATGAAGGCTCACAATTTATGCTCAATGATGCAGATGCGGCAGCGCTGGATGCGATGCTTGCAAGCTGTTTTTCCTAATAATCAAGGGGCAAACGCGGAAGACTTTGTATAAAAGGTCAGTCTTTGCGGATGCCCCTTGATTTTTTTGTTTTCTGTGATAGACTACCGCCGTCAAAAACAAAAAAGGAGGAACACTCATGAACATTCTCCGTATGGCAGGAAGCTGCGCGCTGATTATTTTGTTTGCGTTTCTTGCGGCGATGAACTTCGAAATTTTCATTTTGAACAATGCCTTTGCCCCTGCGGGTATCAACGGCATTGCCACCATGATTCAATATAAGCTTGGCATCAGTGTGGGGTATTTGAACCTGCTGTTTAATATCCCTCTGTGCCTCATTGCCTATTTCTTTGTGGAAAAGGAATTTATTGCCAAGTCTCTGACCTTCACTCTGGCGTTTTCTGCGTTTCTGCTGGTGTTTAAGAATCATCTGATTGACCTGAGCCCCTTCGTATATGTGACCGCAAACGGCACCAGCACCATTCTGGCGCCCATTGCCGCAGGTGTGCTCAACGGCATGATGTTTACCTCTGTCATCAAGGCAGGGGGCAGCATGGGCGGCATGGACATTGTAGCGGCCTGTATCCGTAAGGTGAAGCCCCATCTGAACATGAACTCCGTGATTTTTGCACTGAATACCTGCGTGGCACTGATTTCCTATTTCGTGTATGATTTTAATGTGGAGCCCGTCATCCTGTGCATCATGTACTGCTTCATTTCCAGCCAGATGAGCGAAAAGCTGCTGCAGGGCGTGAAGCGTGCGGTGAAGTTTGAAATCGTGTCCAACCACTTCGAAGAGATTTCCAAGGAAATCATCGATAACCTGCACCATTCCGTAACCGTCATGCCCGCAACGGGGATGTACACCCATAAGGATACCAAGCTGATGGTGTGCGTGGTCACCAAGCGTGATGTCCACGACCTGCAGCAGATTCTTGCCAAGTATCCCGGCACCTTTGCATACACATCCAATGTGACCGAGACCATGGGCAACTTCATGCGTCAGCGCACCGTGGTATAATACAAACTCGCAATCCTGTGAATTTTTTCAGAAAATTCACAGGATTTTCATTGTTTCGGCAAAGACTTCGTACTATATTGATACTATGAGGTGATACTGATGAAGGATATCTACACTGTATTTGACTATGTAAACTGGAGAGGCGACCTGTCCTTTGTGCAGGACCCCTTTAATGAAGTGGACAGTGTGATTTTGTCCATGGTTTGCTTTCTGGACTTCAGCGACATTGTCCCCGCACCCCATGAGCAGGGCAGCATCACGCTGGAAGAGGCCATGAGCCGTATGCCGGAAAAGTTTGAAGGGGACCGCCGACTGGGTGCCATCCTGCCCGATGACATTTTGTATATGAGCCACGCAGCGGCAAGAGCGCCCCGCTACAAGGACGCCAAGCTGTTTGCTTTTGAAAATACCATTGACGAAGAAAAGGAAATGCAGTTTGGGGCGCTGAGCTTCCGCCTGTCCGACGGCAGTCTGTTTTGCGCCTTCCGCGGCACCGATGACACCATTGTGGGCTGGAAAGAGGACTTTAACATGACCTTCCTGTCCCATATTCCCGCGCAGGAGCGGGCGGCTGCTTATCTCAACGAGGTGGCGGGGAAGCACAGCGGTGCCATTCGTACAGGGGGCCACTCCAAGGGCGGCAATCTGGCTGTCTGGGCGGCGGTACACTGCAATCCCGCAGTCCGCAGCCGCATCGTGTTTGCATACAGCAATGACGGTCCCGGCTTTACCCGCGAGATGCTGGAGAGCTATGAATACATCACCATGCGTGACCGCTGCATGAACTATGTGCCCCAGTCCTCTCTGGTGGGGATGCTGATGGAGCATGACGAAAACTATACCATCATTTATTCCAACAAAAACGGGCTCATGCAGCATGACCCCTATTCCTGGGCGGTGTGCCGCAATCGATACATATATCTGGAAGAACGCTCTGCATTCGGGGAGCACTCCGATGCGGCGATACGCTTGTGGCTGAGCACCATGTCTGCGGAGGAACGGCATGAGCTGGTGGACGACCTGTTTGAGTTGCTGGAGTCTACGGGCGCAAAGACATTGACGGAGTTGACCCAGTCCAAGGGAGTCCTCACGTCTGCAGTGAAGACATTGGCGGAATATGATAAGCCCCGCCGCAAGCGTCTGGGTAAGCTGTTTGCCCGTTTTGTGGCAGCGCAGGTGGAAACCGCTGCGCCCGAAACGGAGCTGATGACCAGGCTTGAAAAGCTGGAGAAGCTGGAAAAGCCGAGCTTGAAGAATCTGGATAAATTAGACCTGAAATCCTTGCGTTCTTTGCTGGAACGGGATGAAAAGTAAAGAAAACGGTTGCATAAAAGCAATCTGCGTGATATACTCGGTTTTGCAAAAGTAAATGACTGCCGAAGCAGATGGTTGCGCTTCGAGCAGTACTTGTCAGAGTAGGTTCAGCGCGTAAAGTGCGGTGGGACGGGATGTTGCTCACCGACGAAGCACCCTTGAGGTGTGCGATGCTGCACCGCGTCCGCTGCCATGAATGAACGAACGAACTTCTTTCGTGGCAACTGCTGCGAAAGGAGTTTTTTATGCAAAATCAAACCAGAAAACTGGCAACCAATGCCATGATGGCAGCCCTGTACTTTGCGCTGTCCATGCTGGCTGTTCCTGTGGGCGGGCTCAAGCTCACATTTGAGCATCTTCCCGTCATCATCACCGCGTTGATGTTCGGTCCTGTGGATGCGCTGATTGTAGGTGCATTAGGCGAACTGGCCAATCAGATGATGACTTATGGATTTACCACAACCACCATTTTGTGGATGACCCCCGCTATGTTTCGCGGGCTGTCCATGGGTTTGTGTGCGAAGTTTTTGAGCAAGTATGTGGGTGTGGATGCAGTGATTGAAAAAAAGCTGCCCCTTGCTTTTCTGGTAACCTGTGTGATCAGCGGATTGATTTGCTCTCTGCTGAATACATTCACCCTGTATGTGGATTCCAAGCTGTACGGCTACTACAGCTATGTGATGGTTTTCGGTGTGCTGTGGATTCGTCTGGCTGCCAGCGCTGTGTCGTCTGTTCTGATGGCTGTTGCCGGCAAGCCTTACCTTCGATCTCATATTCTTCACAGGAAGCGGCACCGTTGGCAAGGAGGTGCTACGCAGATCCGCCGAAAGGCTCACTCCCGCGATCCTTGAGCTTGGC